>JANYKV010000185.1 GCA_025358055.1 Gemmatimonadota bacterium | reverse complement strand
TCTGGGGCTTTTAAACCGATGGCTAAATAGGCAGTTTTAACGGCGGTTGCGACTGGAGTCTGATTTATTGGTTTGGTAGATTTCAAAAGTGGGAAAGTCTTTTCTAGCTCTGAAAGGCCCGCCCAAACGCCGGCATGTCTCCGCGTCGGAGGGCGGAGTCGGCTCGGAGCATCCACTCCCGGGCGTCCTGTAGCATCGCAGCCGGGCCCACCGGCGAGGGGAACGACGCAATTTCCCCGCGAAGGTTCTGCCAAGCCGCCTCGTAGCTTCTCCCGGTCCCCAGCCGAGGGCCGAGGGCCAGGCTCACCAGGAGCACCGCGCCGCGGCCAGCGGAATCGATCGCGAAGGTTGGTTGGTATGCCACGATGCCGGCCGACCCAGCTAGGTGGCGAACCGGTCCTCGGATGACCCTGCCCCCTAGAGCTTGGACGGAGTCTCGCAGTTGTTGAAAGAAGGGGAAGCGCTCCCACCGCGGAGCCAAGGCCTCGGCGGTCTCGACCCTTGCGGTGGAGTCCAATCGGACCAGGCGAAGGCGAAGCTGATGCCCCCGGAGCTGGCCTTGCAGGAGGGCTGAGGCCTGTCGACTTCCTTCGAGATGGTACACCCGCGTGGGTAGGTCCCCGCTCACGGAGTCGCCGGGATTCCCGGTCGGTGATGTTGCTTCGACGATGCCTGTTCGCCACGAGCCGCGCTCCATCACTCGACTCTGCACGGAAAAGAGCTCCGGTGGATACGAAAGCGCGATCTCCAAACGGGCGGGAATCGCGCTCGCAGGCTGGATCAGCGGGGCACCAAGGGAGGCCCATGCCCGGGCAATCGGATCCGAAGCCGGGCGAAGATACACATTGACCTTGCCCGTTTCCGCGCTCACGACACCCACGAATGCCGCGTGAAAGAAGGAGATCTCGCGCCCTCTCCAGGGGACCGTGCGGGAGACCGGGAAATACTCCGAAGTGACGTACCCGTCCGCGATCCAGAGCAGTTCGCCGTCAACCAGGCGAGGTCGGGCCACCCCCCAATCCGCGAACGGCACGAGGGCCCGCAGCCGCTGCACCGGTTGCAGCCGCCAGGCGAGATGGGCGGTGGAATCCGCCGTAAGCACCTGACCGATCTGGAGGGCCCACGCGAGCGCAAGCCGGTGGAGCCATCCGCCGGCAGGTATCCCGAGCGCTTCGGGGGCCAAATCGAAGGCGGCGGCGCCGGGCCGGATAATGTGAGGAGAGAAATCGCGGAACGTGGCGAACCCGGGATAGGAGAGCGTGTCGCCTTCGCGGTATGAAATCGGCCCGCCGTTGGCGGTGACGCGATCGTCGGCTACGGCCAGCAAGGTGGCTTGGGTTTTCGGTTCGACCCGAAGGACGAGCCAGACAGGTCGCGTCGTCGCGCCCAGCGGGAGCATCACTCGATCGGCCACGGGCACCGCGGCTGCGGCTCCTCGGCCCATGGAGGCCGCTGTAGCTTGGGCAAGAATATCCGAACGCCACAACGAGGGGCCGAAGGACGGAGCAATCGTCGGGGTCGGCACAGTCGAAGAGTCGAGCGCGAGGCCGAATCCGAGAACCTCGAAGCGGTGGACGGTGTCCACCGGCAATCCATCGGTGCGGTTGGCGGCGCCGGCGGGCGCCAGTAACTCCCCTACCAACGACCCGAGTCCGAGCAACAGCCAAGGAGCGGCCACAAGCCAGAGCTTACCTCGCACGCCCCACCAAATTGTCATCGCCGCAACGGCACACCCGGTGCCTGCCAATAACTCGGCGGTGATCGTCTGGAGGTACAGGTGCGCCATACCGCCGGCGTGGCGGACCCCGGATGCCAATTCATACGGTTCCAAGAGGAATCCCCACCCGATGGCGAGCGCCAACCCGGCGAGGAGCACCGCCAGGTGCAGGCGGACCGGGGGGTGGACGAGCACATAGCGCCCGCCGAACCGAATCGCGCCGGTCAGGAGATAGAGCACCCCAATGGCCACGAGGGCGACCAACAGGAGTCCGAGGATCCGACTCTGGAGGAGTAGCCAAAGTGGGAGCTGGGCCACAAAGACAGCCAGGTCCAGGCCCCGGGTTGGATCGACCACGGACCAATGAAGATGGGCCCCAGCCAGGGAGACCTCATCCGCCCATTCACTCGTGCCCGATCCTAGCAAAACGCCAAGGCTGACGGAAAGACCGATGGCCCACGCCCGCAACGTACCAGGCGCGACGGAGGGCGGTTCGGTTTGATTCGTGAGACCCTGAGCCAGCACCGGCTGGGAAGACGCTTTGGCGATCCGAAGGGCAAACAACAGGTTGGCGCCAAACCAGACCGAGGCAGTGGCGATGCCGATCATATCAAGCGAGGCTCGCAACAACATCCACCGCGTAACGACGATGGTCGCCGCTGTGGAAATCTCAGCCGCCCACCATTGTTCCGCGAGAAAGATCGCCCCCCACCGGCCGAGGAACAGCAGTGCGATGAGGAGGCCCAAGGCAATGGCGACCTTGCGCCCGCGCTGGCTCATTCGGTCAGGCTTTCACACCCTGCGTGGCGAGCCACGCCGCCACCTCCTGGTGATAACGGTCACGGGCTTCCGGATTCGTGGCTTCGAAGCGGAGCACGAGGACCGGTTGAGTGTTGGATGATCGAAGGAGCCCCCACCCCTCGGGGAATGAAATGCGTACGCCGTCAATCGTGTTGACCGTATATCGCTCGGCAAAATACGTGGCCGCGCGGTCCACAATGACGAACTTGACGTCATCGGGGCAATCGACTCGAAGTTCCGCGGTCGTGAAAGTTTCCGGCAAATCGGCGAGCAATCGAGCGAGCCCTGGAGGGCCCGCAGCGATGATCTCGAGCAGGCGTGCCGCCGCAAAAAGCGCATCATCAAAGCCGAAGTAGTCGCCGCCGAAAAAGATGTGGCCGCTCATCTCCCCGGCCAAGGGGGCGTGTAATTCCTTCATGCGAGCTTTGATCAGGGAGTGTCCGGTCTTCCACATCTCGGGGTGCGCCCCGGCAGCCAGGAGCGCCTTTGGAAGCAGCTCCGAGCACTTTACATCGAAGATGACCGGAGTGTTGGGCCCAAAACGGCGGACCGCATCGCGACCGAATACTATAAGCAGCATGTCGCCGAAGATGATCTGCCCGTTTTCATCCACGGCCCCGATTCGATCGCCGTCACCATCAAAGGCGATGCCCAACTCCGCTTTTTCTCGCGCGACCGCAGCCTGCAGGTCACGCAGGTTGGCCGGGACGGTGGGGTCGGGATGGTGGTTCGGGAAGGTGCCATCGGATTCGCAAAAAAGCGGTGTGACCACGCATCCGAGAGCGGTGATGGTGCTAACCGCGATGAGGCTGGCAACGCCATTACCGCAGTCGACGACCACCCGCACCGGGCGGGCCAGCTGGTGTCGCGAAACGATCGCATCCCGGTAGGCGGCGAGGACCGAAGGGTCCGCGCGCTCGACGCCAACACCGCTTCGCCATCGTTCTTTCGTGATGAGGTCCCACAAATCAAGGATCGCGTCGCCGTGGATGGAATCGCCGGCGAGGACCATCTTGAATCCGTTGAACTCGGGCGGGTTGTGCGAACCGGTCACCTGAAGTCCGCCGTCCACGCCCAAATGAAATACCGCAAAGTAAAGTGCCGGGGTGGGAAGCATGCCGATGTCCACGGCGGTGGCGCCGGTATCCGTAATGCCTTGCCGCACTCCACGTGCTAAGGCCTCGCCGGAGGGGCGGTTGTCCCGGCCCACGGCGAGTACCGGAGTGCGTCCGAGGCGATCCCAGGCGACCGTCGCGTAGGCGCGGCCCAATGCCCGGGCGAACGCTGGGGTCAGCTCTTTGTCGACGATACCACGGACATCGTATTGCCGGAAAATGTTCTTGGGGACGTTCACGAGCACCCCTGATCAGATGGTCCTACCGCACCAAAGCGTTCACGGACGGGACCGCTCCACTCAGCACGCGAGCACTGTTGGTAGCGATGCCGAGCACCGGTCCGGGCCAGAAACCGAAGACGAGGAGGAGACCCACGGTCACCACGATCACCGCAATCCCGGCACCTGACATCTTCCCTTCGGGGCTCGTCGCCGAGGCGGGCTTCATGTACATGGACATGATCACGGGGAGATAGTAGCCGGCGGATACGAGGCTCGTCAGCACCAGAATAATTCCCAACGCCGCGTGGGCCTGATTCACGATTGCCATCAGGATGGTCCATTTGCCGATGAACCCAAGCGTTCCCGGGAAGCCAAGCAGCGAGAGCATGCACGCACTCAGCGCGAAGGCCAGCCACGGGCGACGGGCGCCAAGGCCAGCGATGGTGTCCAGCGTCACGTCGCGTTCGCCCCCCCGCCCCAGCGCGGCCAAAATCCCGAAGGTCGCGAGAGTGGTGAGGACATAGGCAAGGATGTACAGCAGGGTGGCGCCCGCACCAAGGCTCGAACCGGTCCAAATCGCGGTCAGCAGATAGCCTGCGTGGGCGATCGAGCTGTAGGCCAGCATTCGCTTGAGCGATCGCTGCGACAGGGCGACGAGGTTCCCAAGCACCATGGAAGCGATCGCGAGCGCGGCCACCACGGGTTGCCAGAGATCGATCGAATGGGAAAACCCATCGAAGAGAATCCGGGTCAAGGCGATGACCCCGGCCGCCTTAACCCCGGTCGCCATGAAACCGGTGATCGGGGTTGGGGCACCGTCATACACGTCGGGCGCCCACATGTGGAACGGCACCGCGGCCACCTTGAAGCCGAATCCGATCAAGAGCAACCCCAGCCCCAGCGCCCCCAAAACCGGAATGTTGCCCTGGCCGAGTCGGGCCCCGATTTCCATGATGTTGGTGGTGCCGGTGGCGCCGTAAATCAACGCGATGCCATACAAAAGGAACGCCGAGGCGAACGCTCCGATCAGGAAGTACTTGAGGGCTGCTTCCGCGGAAAACACGCTGCCACGATTGAATCCGACGAGCACATACACCGCGACGGACATGACCTCAAGGCCGAGGAAACTCACAATAAGGTCGGTGGCTCCCGCCAGATACATCATCCCGGTCGCGGCGAGGAGAATGAGGCAGTAATACTCTGGGGCGAGTAAGCGCTCGCGCTCCACGTATTGCAACGATAGCAGGATGGTTGCGGCCGTCGCGATGAGGATGATGGCCACCGCGGCATACCGGAACGTATCCACCGCGATCATATGCGCCAGGCCCAGCGGCTGCAGGTCGGCCGTCCAGAGGTACGCCAATGCGACCGCACTCAAGCCGACGCCGCCCAGGCTCAGGTAACCGGCAAGGCGGCTGTCCTCGGCCGTCGTGTGGCGCCAGCTGAGGACGAGGAGCACCACCAACGCGGCGCCGGTCAGCACGACTTCGGGAAGGAGGGCCAGGGTGGCGCCCCCGGCAGTCGCAAGGTCAATGGTCTGCATTACTTACTCTTGTCCGCGAAGGAGAACAGCTTGATCGGGTGAATCCCCGGATCGGCCAACTCCAGGTACCTTTTCGTCGCGGGCTCCATTTTCCTGAGCACGGGGCCGGGGAACAGGCCAAGCCACACGATGCCGATCACCAGTGGGGCCATAACGAGAACTTCGCGCAACGTGAGATCTCGTAGCGAGCTGTTTTCCGGCTTGTCGAGTCGATTGAAAATGAGACGTTGCAGCGCCCACAGCAGGTACGCTGCGGCGAAGATCACACCGGTGGTCGCCAGGCCCACGGCCACCGGGTGGTTTCGGAAGCTGCCCAACAGGATTAGGAACTCACCGATGAACCCGTTCAAGCCGGGCAATCCGATGGAGGAGAGGGAGGCGATCATGAGGATGACGCTGAAGAGCGGCACGACCCGCGCGATTCCACCGTAGGCCGAGATCTCTCTGGTGTGCCGCCGCTCATAGAGCATGCCGATCAAGAAGAACAGCGCTCCGGTTGAAAACCCATGGCCAATCATGACCATCAACGCACCTTGGACACTCTGGACCGAACCCGCCCAAACCCCCAACATCGCAAACCCCAAGTGGCTCACCGAGGAATACGCCACCAATTTTTTGATGTCCGGCTGCACCATGGCCACCAAGGCGCCGTAGATGATCCCAATGAGAGCGAGCCCAATTACCAGCGCGGTGATGTCGGGACCGAGTGCTACGGAGGGAAAGAACGGAATGGCAAACCGGAGGAAGCCGTAGATTCCCATCTTCAACAGGACGCTCGCCAACATGACACTGCCGGCGGTTGGCGCTTCGACGTGCGCGTCCGGGAGCCAGGTGTGAAACGGAAAAATCGGCACCTTGATTGCGAACGCCAAACCAAAGCCCCCAAAAAGCCAGGGAGACCACGATCGGACTTTCACGGCATTGAGCAGAAGATGTTCGTAGGAGAACGAGAGGACGCCCGTCACCACCCTGATCCGATAGACCATGACGAGAATCGCCACGAGCATGAGGAGTGACCCCGCCATCGTGAAGACGAAAAATTTGATGGCGGCATAGAGGCGGTTGGTGCCGCCCCAGATCCCGATGAGGAAATACATCGGAATGAGCATCAACTCCCAGAAGACATAGAACACGAAGAGGTCGAGGGAAATGAACACGCCGAGGACACCGGTCGTGAGGAGCAGCAGGAGCGCGTAATAGGCCTTCTCCCGCTTGGCGATGTACGTAAAGCTGCTCAGAACACAGAGGGGGAGCAGCATGGTCGTAAGGAGCACCATGAAGAGCGAAATGCCATCGATCCCAACCCGGTAGCTGATGCCCCACGTGGGGATCCACGGGATAGCGGCGACCAGTTGCATCGTTCCGGGGCGGGTGTCCACGGCCCACCACAGTCCGATCGATAGAATGAATTCGAGCACCGCGACCACGAGCCCGATCCGTTTCGCGTTCGCGGTGGTCCCGAACAACACCACGATGGCGCCCAAGACCGGGAGCGCGATCAATGCGTGGAGAATCCACTGGCCGTATCCCACCGAGGTCAAGAAATCGGTCATCGCGATCACCGGAGGACCGAGCCGAGGATCCACACCACGCCCACCAAAAAGAGAATCACGTATACCCCCACCTGCCCCGTTTGGAGCCGGCTACCCAGCCAACCCAATCCCCGCATGAGTGCCGCCGATCCGTTGACAAAGAACCCATCGACGACGCTCTGGTCGACACCCTTCCAGAGCACCAAACGGGAGAGGCCCACGATGGGGCTGACGATCAAGAACTGATAGAGCTCGTCGATGTAATACTTATTGAACAGCACCCGAGCAAACCCCATTTCGGCCGGGGCATTTTTCGCCACGACGATGGGTCGGACGAGAGTGCCCCGGATTCCGGCGACCAACCCGATCACTGCAATCACCACCGCGCCTCCGATGAGGAGTAATTCGGTGGAGCCATGAGGCATAACGAGCTGGGAGAACTTCTTCGCGGGTTCGAAAACGGGGTCGAGCCAGGTTTCCAGCGCATGATGGCCGCCGACAAAGGCCGGCAGGTTGAGTATTCCGCCCGCCAAACTCAATGCGCCGAGGACGACGAGCGGTGCAGTCATCACCCATGGTGCCTCATGGAGATGCTCCTGCTCCGCCGTGCCGGTGCGATTGTCGCCGAGGAAGGTCATCGTCAAGAGACGGGCCATGTAGTACGCGGTCAGGAGCGCGCCAACGAGGCCCATCCCCCAGAACAGATAAAACACCGGGTGTTCCGCGCCCCGAGCGAACGCGGCAGCGAGAATCTCATCCTTGGAGAAGAAGCCGGAGAAGGGCGGTACGCCGGCGATGGCCAAGGTCGCGATGGTCATCAACGCGAAGGTCCACGGCATGTAACGGTGGAGCCCGCCCATGTTGCGCATGTCCTGCGCGTCCTCGTGAGCGTGCGTGGCGTGATAGGCCTGATGCATCGCGTGGATGACGCTTCCGGAGCCGAGGAACAAGAGCGCCTTAAAGAAGGCGTGGGTAACCAGGTGGAACACGCCGGCAACATAGGCGCCCGTCCCCACCCCAATGAACATGTATCCCAACTGCGACACCGTGGAGTACGCGAGCACCTTCTTGATGTCGTATTGTCGCAACCCGATCGTGGCCGCAAAGAGCGCGGTGAGCGCGCCAATTCCTGCCACGAGGGTGCTGGAGAGCGGCGCCATCGCGAAAAGCACGTTCGTACGTGCCACCAGGTAAACCCCGGCTGTCACCATCGTCGCGGCGTGGATCAACGCAGAGACCGGGGTCGGCCCGGCCATGGCGTCCGGCAGCCACACATAGAGCGGAATCTGCGCCGATTTGCCCACGCACCCGAGGAACAGGAAGAGGGTGACCATGGTCACCACCGGCCCGCCGGCCTCGAGCATGGTCGGCGCGCGTTCGGCGATCACCGCAAAGTTAAGAGTGTGGATGGAGGTCCACAGAATGAACATCGCCAACAACACGCCGAAGTCACCGATCCGGTTGACGATAAACGCCTTTTTCCCAGCATCCGCATTCGCCTTTTCCTCGTACCAAAACCCGATGAGGAGATAGGAGCAGAGGCCCACGCCTTCCCACCCGACGAACATCAGCGGGACGGTCGACCCCAACACCAGTAGGAGCATGAAGACGATGAACAGGTTGAGATAGGCGAAAAACCGGGCGTAACCCGGGTCCTCTCGCATATACCCGACGCTAAACACATGGATCAGGAACCCGACGCCGGTGACCACCAAGAGCATGACGGCCGAGAGGTGGTCGAGGGCAAAGGCGAAGTCGATTTGTAGCGTATCGACCACGATCCAGTGCCAGAAGGTGACGGTGTACGGTCCGATCAGCGTCTCCTGCCGCAGTTGGAGGACCACCAGCACCGCCACGATAAACGACGCAAGCAGGACCCCCGTGCCAACGAGGGACACCACTCGTTTCGCTTGCGGGCGGACCAGCGCGAGAGTGCCGTTGACCAGGAACCCGAGCAACGGCAGCAGGACCGTGAGACCGATCCAGGGGATGGCACCGTAGGAATGCTGGGGCATCAGCCTTGGAGAACGTTGATGTTCTGGAGATCGACCGACTGGGTGTGCCGGAAGATCGCGAGGATGATTGCGAGGCCCACGGCGGCTTCCGCCGCGGCCACCGTCATCACGAAAAAGACCATGATCTGACCCCCCAGCCCGTGGACTTGGGCCAGGGCGACAAAGCTCAGATTCACCGCGTTGAGCATGAGCTCGATGCACATAAAGAGCACGATGGCGTTCCGGCGAAGCAGCACGCCGGCCACACCAATGCTGAACAGGATCGCGGAGAGCGCTAGCGCCGGACCGAGAAGCATCTAGATCCTCCTCTTCGCGAGCACCACGGCGCCAATCGCTGCCACGAGCAACAGCACCGAGGTAATTTCAAAGGGCACGAGGTAATTCTGGAATAGCGAGGCTGAAAGAGCCCCGAACGCATCATCAGGCCGTGCGGCCTCGGCGGCCAGTGCGTTGTTGGGAAAGAAGGCGAGCGGGTCCGCGACCGCCGCGCCGCTGTGCTGTTCCGAGGCCATTTGCGCAGGCGTGTAGTGCCAGACGGCGAAGAATTGGGCGCCCAGGATGACCATCACGGCCGCGGCCAGGGCCCAGGCGGGTTTTCCCCGGACATCACTCGCCTCCCGCCCGAGGTTGAGCAACATGATCACGAACAGGAAGAGCACCATGACCGCGCCGGCGTACACCAGCACCTGGAATACTGCGATGAACTGGGCGTGGAGCAGGACATAGATCCCGGCGAGCGCGAACATGGTACTCACCAGCCACAACGCCGACGACACCGGGTTTTTCCGGGTGATACAGAGCAGCGCGGAGGCGATGGCGCTGGCCCCCAGGAGGTAGAAGACGGCTGCGGTCATCATTCGCCTCGCGCGTCGGTCGGGTCCCAAAGACTCGACACGGGATGCGTTTGCGCCGTCAAACGCTCGAGGTCGTACACGAACCGGCCCCGATTGTATTCGGCGTTCTCATAGTGCACGCCAACGTGAATGGCCTCTTCGGGACATACCTCCTGACAATAGCCGCAGAACACGCAGCGAAACTCATCAATTTCATAGATCAGGGGATACCGATTACCCTCCTCGTCCTCTCCGGGAACCAGTTTGATGCAATTGGCCGGGCAGATCTGCGGGCACAGTCCGCACGCCACACACTTCGATCGCCCCTGCTCGTCCGCCATCATCCGATGAGT
Source organism: Gemmatimonadota bacterium (assembly GCA_025358055.1). Classification (GTDB taxonomy): domain Bacteria; phylum Gemmatimonadota; class Gemmatimonadetes; order Gemmatimonadales; family GWC2-71-9; genus JANYKV01. The sequence goes on along the minus strand of JANYKV010000185.1, from coordinate 16,850 downwards.
TCCACGCCATCTCGGCGAGATGGTGTAGGTGCCACGCTCGTCGCCGGTGCTTTTTTCTTCGGGGTACTGCATCGTCACCTTGGGCTGAAACATGTGCTTAAAGGTGAGTCGCATCCCCTTGAGCGTCGCCCGGATGTAGCTCACTTCGGTTTCCGGTCGCTTCATTACCTTGACGCCGATCGCCATTAGGCCACCCTCCGTGCGCCGGCCACCGGCCCGGGGCCGGGCACGCGTGTGCGGGAATTTGAGCCGGACACGATGCGCCCGCGATCGAGGAGCCCGAAGACCCCGTAGGCGAGGATCAGATTGAGCCCGAAGAGAATCCACGATTGCGTTCGGGCGCTCTCGATTCCGAGCCCGTGCTCGATCACATAGATTGCCGTGCTGATGATCATGACGTATCCCAACGCCATCGGGAGCATGACTTTCCACCCCAGCGCCATGAGCTGATCGTACCGGAACCGGGGTAGGGTCCAGCGAATCCACATGACCACGAAGATGAACGTCATCGTCTTCACGAACATGACGAGCGCACTCAACAGTGTGAACAGCAACCCCAAATTCACCGTGCCGAGCAGCCCCGGGTGCGCCGGATCGACCGAGATGAACGGCACGTCCCACCCCCCGAAGAAGAGGGCACTCGCCACCGCGCTGACGGTGACGACGTTCGAATACTCCGCGATGAAGAACATCGAAAACTTCATCGCGCTGTACTCCGTGTGATAGCCGGCGATAAGTTCGGACTCCGCCTCGGGTAGGTCAAACGGCAGACGATTAGTCTCCGCAAACCCGGAGACGAAGTAGAGAAAGAAGGAGAGGAAGAGGGGGAAGATGTACCATGTGCCTGCCTGTTGCCGGTTGATGATCTCGGAGAACGAGACATTGCCGGAGAGCAGGAGGACGGGAATGAGACTCACGCCCATCGCGACTTCATAGGAGACCATCTGGGCGCTCGACCGGAGGCCCCCAAGCAAGGCGTATTTGCTGTTCGACGACCACCCCGCCAAGGCGATGCCGTACACCCCGAGGGAGCTCACCGCAAGAATGAAGAGAAACCCAACGGGAAGATCTGCCACCGCCCCGGAGAGCACCCCGTGGAACGACACCGGGCCGAACACCAGATGGAAGAGCCAGCTGATGAATCGTCCCGTGGGCTCCAGGTAGAGCGAAGTCAATCCGGCATGAATGGCCTCGCCGAAGTCATCCACGCTGATCGGCAACGGAGCGGCCCACGGAATCACTCCGGAGAGCAGGAGCGCTGGAATGAAGGCCATCGCGGGCGCCAGCAAGAAGAGGCCGGTGTTCGCCACCGCGGGGAACGTCTCTTCCTTGACGATATTCTTGAGCCCGTCAGCCGCCGGTTGGAGCAAGCCGGCCCAGCCGACTCGATTGGGCCCCCGCCGGTTCTGCATCCAGGCGGAAACCTTCCGTTCCATGAGGGTCAGCAGGGCCACGCCGACGAGAACGACGGTGAAGACCACCAGCATCTTGAGGATGCTGAGCAGAATGAAGCCCTTGAGCTCCGGACTCATTCGCGACTCCCGGCCGGGGTCGGTTCAATGATCCGGCCCGTGAGACCGAGATCCGCGTAGGTCAACCCGCCCAAACTGGGAATCCAGGCGCCGAGGGCGGCAAATGCCTCCGCGGCGCTCGACGGTGTGCCCCTGGTGCCATTGAGGGCGAGCGCTTCAGCGGCGATCCACCAGGCCGCGCGCGCCATCCCGGGTGCCGCTTTCGCCTGAGTGAATCGCTGAACCCGTTGGTCGCGATTGATATAGGTGCCATGCTCTTCCGCCATGGAGGTCAAAGGCAGGACGAGCTTGGCGGAGTCGTACCAGTCCTCGTGCACCGTGCTCAACACGACTAATGGGCCGCCGCCGAGTTGCTTGACCTCTTTTTCCTCGAGAGCCGCATCCAGCAGGATCGTGAGGGCGCTGCTTCGCGTGGCATCGAGCGCCCCCTGCCATTCGGTCGTGTAGCCCACGAGTTTGGCGCCATCGAGATTGGGCACCCGTTCGCGCCGAAGCGCCAGATTCGGCACGCCGGGCAGCACCGCCGCCTCCCCGATCGGCACCTTGATCGCGGCGGTGATACTCTGGGCCGCGACGAGACGCCGCACCCAGGCCAGCGCCTCGAGCGAGGACCGACCGGAGGCGAGCAAGACCACCTTTCCGGTCGTACCCTTCACCAACTCAGCCAAACGCGCCAGGGCACGATCCCAGTCTACGGCCAGCAACCGAGGACTTCCCGCCTCGCGCACCAACGGGGCCTCAATGCGATCGCCTCGATTCATCCAGCGATAGTCCATTCGGCCGACATCGCACATGAAGTGCCGGTTCACCTCGAGGTTCGCGCGGGGACGGAGGCGCACGACCACCTCATCCCGGGTGTCGATCATGATGTTGCACCCCTGGGTGCACCCCGGGCACACGCTCGCGCTCTTGTCGAGGTCCCACGCTCGGGCTTTGTGGAGAAAATCCTTGGAGATGAGGGAGCCCACGGGGCACAAATCGACGACGTTGCCTGCCCACGGATGATCCAGCCGCTGGGCCGGGTCAATGCCAATGAAGGCGCGGTCGCCGCGTTCGGACACATTGAGGACGGCGGCATCCGCAACATCCTCCATAAAGCGCACGCAACGAGTGCAGAGGATGCAGCGATTGGCCACATACAGCACGTCCGGGCCGAAATCCTCCACCGGGTTGTACCGTTTGGCATAGTCCGCGTAGCGGGTGCTGGCGCGCCCTTCCTGGAAGACGTAGTCCTGCAATTCGCATTCGCCGGCCTGGTCGCAAATCGGACAATCCAACGGGTGATTGATCAGCAGGAACTCCAGCACGCTTTCGCGCGCCTTCTTGGCGGTGGCGCTGTTGCAGTGGACCACCTGCCCCTCGGCCACCGTGGTGACGCACGCCGGCATCAGTTTGGGTGCCTTTTCCACTTCGACGAGGCACATCCGGCACACCGCCGGCGCGGGCAACGACGGGTGGTAGCAATAGTGCGGTACCAAGACCCCGGCTTGCTTGGCGGCCTCGATGATCGGAGTCCCTTTCGGAACGCTCACCGGCACGCCGTCGATGGTGACATTGACGAGTTCTTGAGTCATATCTCGCTGTCTCGGGAGTCGGGCATCGACAGTCGGGGACGGAGCCGGATCATCTGACGCTCCATTCCGACAAAGCGAGGCCCGGTCATGCCAACGCGAGCACGGGCGCCGTCGCCCGGCTCAAATAGGCCTCAAAGTCAGCACGGAATTTCTGGATGCCGCTGACGATCGGCGCCGCGCACGAATCGCTCAATACGCAGATGGTCTTCCCGGTCATGTTCTCGGACAGGTCGAGGAGCAAATCGAGATCGCTCGATTTCCCTTGCCCGGAGAGAATCCGCGCCAAGATCTTGGTGGTCCACGCGGTGCCCTCGCGGCACTGCGTGCACTGGGCGCAGCTTTCGTGGGCATAGAATTTGGCCAGCCGGTAGATTTCATACACGATGTCGGTGCTGTCGTCCATGACGATCATCCCGCCCGATCCCAGCATCGACCCACAGGCCACGATTCCCTCGTAGTCGGTTGCGCACTGGTCCACTTCCTCCGGCGTCATGAGAGGCACCGACGAGCCGCCCGGGATGACCGCTTTGAGCGTCCGGCCTGGTCGCATCCCGCCGCACATGTCGAAAATCAACTCCTTCATCGGTGTGCCCAGCGTAATCTCGTAGTTTCCGGGTCGCATGACGTGTCCGCAGACCGAAATCAGCTTCGTGCCGGTGCTCTTCGGATTACCGAGACACAGGCCTTTGTACCATGCCGCGCCGCGCGTGAGAATGTGCGGGACGGCCGCGAGGGTCTCCACATTGTTGATCGTGGTGGGAAGCGCGAAGAGCCCGGCCTGCGCGGGGAACGGCGGCTTGATTCGGGGATTGCCCCGCTTGCCTTCGAGCGAATTCATCAGCGCGGTTTCTTCGCCGCAGATGTAGGCTCCCGCCCCGCGATGCAATACCACCTCGATGCGCTTTCCCGACCCGAACACGTTTTCGCCAAGCGCATTGTGGGCGTAGGCCTCTTCCACCGCGGCGCTCATCACGTGCCATGGTTCGGTGAACTCGCCCCGGATGTAGATGTAGCAGCATTCGGCACCAATGGCGTGACACCCCACCGCGCAGCCTTCGATCAGGGCGTGCGGGGTCCAGCGCATGATCTCACGGTCCTTGAAGGTCCCCGGCTCTGACTCGTCGGCGTTGCAGACCAGATAGTGCGGCTTCCCGTCGTCCTTCGGCATGAAGCTCCATTTGAGCCCCGTGGGAAACCCGGCGCCGCCCCGGCCTCGCAGCCCGGACGCTTTCATTTCCTCGACCACCGCTTCCGGCGTCATCCCGAGGGCTTTCTTGAGCCCTTCGTACCCGCCTCGCTCGACCCACCCACGGAAGGATCGGGCCGCGGCGTCACCAAAGTATTTCGAAAGAACCGGGGTCTCTTTCGGATGGCTCGGGTGCGGAAATCCCATTACTTGTACCCCTGGAGAATCCCGGAGATCCGTTCCGGTGTCACGCTCTCGATGAAATCGTCGCCGATGAGGATCGGCGTCGGAAATCCACACGCACCCAGGCACTCCACTTCGATCACTGTGAAGCGCCCATCGGCACTCGTCGCGCCCAACTCACCGCAGCCGGTTTCTCGAAGCAGCGCGGTGAGCACGTCGTCGGAGCCACAGAGGTGACACGGTGAGGTCGTACACACTTGGATGAAATGGCGCCCGACTGGGTGCGTGTGGTACATGGTGTAGAACGTGACCACCCCACGGACGTACGCCGGGGTGAGGCCCAGCACCGCCGCGACCTCGGTGAGCGCGCCGGGCGAAATCCAGCCGCGAGCTTCTTGCGCCATCCAAAGCGCGGGAAGGAGGCAGGCTTGTTTGGTCGGATATTTCGGGAAGAGCGCATCGAGCCGCTCTTTCACCTTTCCCGCGAAAATGGGGACATGCGGGGCATCGTGGTGCGCCTCGACCCCACCCCCTTCGCCCGCCCCGACCCCGGCAGTCCCAGCCGTCATCGATCGATTTCTCCCATCACGATGTCTACGCTCGCGTTGATCGCAATCACGTCGGACAGCAGCACACCTTCACACATTTTCGGGAGCGCCGCCAGGTTGATGAACGACGGCGGCCGAATCCGCCAGCGGACCGGCTTCGCCGTGCCATCGGACACGAAGTAGTATCCCAGTTCGCCCTTCGGGTTCTCGATGCCGAGGTAGGCTTCGCCCACGGGGGCATTGACGCCTTCCATGACCTGCTTGAAGTGGAAGATCATCGCCTCCATGTCGCCCATGGCCCGGGACTTTGGGGGGAGAATCACCCGAGGGTCCGCGACGTTCACCGGCGCGCCTTTGAGCTTCTGGAGCCGGTCGAGCGCCTGGTCCAGAATCCGCACCGACTGGAACATCTCCTCCAGGCGCACTCGGTAGCGATCGTAAATGTCGCCGTGCTCTCCGATGGGGACGTCGAAGTCGTACGTCTCATACCCAAGGTACGGCCGGTCTTTCCGGACATCGTACGCCACTCCGCTTGCGCGGAGCATCGGGCCGGACAGGCTATAGTTGATCGCTTCGTCCGCCGACAGATACCCTACGCCCTGCGTCCGCCCGATCCAAATGGCGTTGCGAGTGAACATGGTGTCCACTTCGCGCAACGTGTTCGGAAACGTGCGGCAGAAATCCCGAAGTCCTTCTTCGAATCCCTCGGGCACGTCGGCCATCATACCACCGATACGGGTCAGGCTCGTGGTGAGGCGCGCTCCGGTCCAGGACTCTTGCAGGTTGTAGACCCGTTCTCGCTCGTAAAACGACCAGAGGAACGGGGTAAACGCGCCGAGGTCGATGCCGGTGGTGCCGAGCCAAACTAGGTGGGAAATGACCCGGCTCAGCTCGCAGGCAATCACGCGCAGGACCGAACACCGCTCCGTGATGGAGATGCCCATCAACTTTTCCGCGGCCAGCGCGAGGCCGACGTTGTTGGCCATCGGCGAGAGATAGTCGGTCCGGTCGGTCAGCGGGATGATCTGATTGTAGTGGCGGTATTCCCCCAACTTTTCGAAACCGGAGTGGAGATAGCCGATGTGGGGGATCACCCGCTTCACCGTCTCGCCTTCGAGCTCCACCACCAGCCGTAAAACGCCATGGGTCGCCGGGTGTTGCGGGCCAATATTCACCAGCATGTGCTCGGCGCCGAAATCGCCACCATCGTTCATCGTCGGCGTCGGCCCGGCCCGAAGTGGAGCCCGCACCGCGCGACCGGAGGCATCAACGCTCGGCGTGGCGAGGGCAAGCTCGAGGGTGCGCATGCTGGTCATTTCACGAAGCCCCGTTCACCATGCGACAGCCGTTCCCGGACGTCAGGAGGCAACTCCTGGAAAGCCTCGGCGATCGTGAGCTCTTCGACGGAATAGTGTGCTTCAGGATTGGCGGCCAGCGCCTGCCGGGTCTGTTCGGCCCGATTGTAGTGACCGCGGAGGGGAAACTCCTTCCGGAGCGGAAAGCCCTCGTTGTAAGTCTCCCACATCAGGATTCGGCGCAGGTCGGGATGCCCGGTGAATGAGACTCCGAACATGTCGAACACTTCACGCTCGAGCCAGTCGGCACCGCGCCAGAGGTCGTAGACCGAATCCACGACCAGCGGCCGGCCGGTGTCCAGGGCGATCTTGATCCGGAGGTCGGCCTTCCGATCGAGGGAGCGCAATTGGTACACCACTTCGAGCGGACGCCCGGGATCTCGGTAGTCGACGGCCGTGATGTCGGTGAGGTAGTTGAACTCCTGCCCGGGCGTCGTCTGGAGCCAAGCCAAAACGTCATGGGCGCGCGCATTCGCGACGTAGACGATCGGGTCGCCGCAGGAAACGAGGTGCCGTTCGATCGCGGCCCCGAAGGCGGCCGTGAGCGCTGCAGCCGACGGAGAACTCACGGTCATGCGCTGCGGGTCTGATGCACGGAATTGCCGAACGGCTCGGAGATCTCGTCGATGCGCTGCGCCGGCAGGAATAACCCGGTACGTGGGTCCGTTAGTTGTTCGTCTCGAATGGACGAGTCCATGAAGCTCTCGCCTTTGATCTTCTTCTGGAGCAACATCACGCCGTACATGAGCCCCTCCGGGCGCGGAGGGCAACCGGGAACGTAGACGTCCACGGGAATTATCGTGTCGATGCCCTGCACCATCGCGTAGGTGTCGAAAATACCCCCGGTCGACGCGCACGCCCCCATGGAAATCGCCCACTTGGGCTGCGGCATTTGATCCCAAATGCGACGAATGACCGGCGCCAACTTGAAGGGCAGCCGCCCGGCGCAAATCAACACATCCGCCTGGCGCGGCGAAAAGCTCATCCGCTCCATCCCGAAGCGCGAGAGATCAAATCGTCCCGCCGCGGTGGCCATGAATTCGATGGCGCAACACGCGGTGCCGAAGGGCATTGGCCAGAGCGAATTCGCCCGGGCCCAGTTGGCGAGAAAGTCGAGCTTGGTGGTCATCCAATTGGGCGACATCGAGGAGACCACGCCATCCTCGGTGTTCACGGGCGAGGTATCGGGATTCAATCCCATTGCAGAGCGCCCCGTTTCCAGACGTAGACGTATCCGACGCCCAAGATGGCCATGAACACGAACATCTCGATGAGGAGCATGCCCGACATCTGCCCCAGTTGGCGGAAGGCCACCGCCCAGGGAATCATGAAGACGGTCTCGATATCGAACACGATGAAGAGCATCGCAATCAGGTAGAACTTGACGGAGAACCGCTCCCGCGCGTCGCCCAACACCGGCATGCCGGATTCATAGGGCGCGATCTTGACCGGGGTCCGGCGGTACGTGGACAGGACGTGCGAGAGCCCCAGCATCAGAATCGCGTTGGCGACGACGAAGCCGATGAGAATGAGAAGCGGGATATAAGGTTGGAACATGAGCGGCGCTTTCGTGAAAAATTTCACAACCCGCCGAACTGGGAACAATAGTAATCCCGGGCTCAGCGGAGTTCAACCCGACACCAATGCCCGCAAACGCTCACAAGCGCTATATTTACCTCCTCGCCGTCCTCAAGCCGTCCACCCGAGCCCGAAGTCACGAATGTCCATCAAATCCGACCGCTGGATCCGGACCATGGCCCGCGAACATGCGATGATTGAGCCCTTCGTCGACGGCCAAGTGAGGGACGGCGCGATTTCGTATGGCGTGTCGTCCTATGGCTACGATATGCGGGTCGCCCCGGAGTTCAAGATTTTCACCAACGTGCTCTCCGCGATCGTCGATCCCAAAAGCTTCGACGCCAAGAGCTTCGTCGAATTCAGCGGCGACGTCTGTATCGTACCCCCCAACAGCTTCGCCCTGGCCCGGTCAGTGGAGTACTTCCGCATTCCGCGGAATGTGCTCACGATCTGCGTTGGCAAGTCGACGTACGCCCGCTGCGGCATCATCACGAACGTCACACCGTTCGAACCCGAGTGGGAAGGATTCGTGACCCTGGAGATCTCGAACACCACCCCGCTGCCGGCCCGGATCTATGCGAACGAGGGCATCTGCCAGGTGCTCTTCTTCGAAGCTGATGATGATGATATCTGCGAAACGAGCTATGCCGACAAAAAGGGCAAGTACCAGAAACAGACCGGGGTGACGCTCCCGAAATTATGACCATTCGTCTACCCGCCTCGGCCACCAGCCCTGAATCGAGGTAGACTTCACGTGACGCGGGCGGAGGAAACCCCAGGCCGGGCACCCCGCGTAACCCACTTCTGGAGCTGGCTCTGATGCGGCAGTCCGTCCTCATTTCGCTCGCCTTGATGTCCCTGTCCTCGTCCATCGCCGGTCAAGATCCCACGAAACCTCCAACGCCCCCCATCCCCACGATCCCGGGCCAGCCGCCACAACAACCCGTGACTCGCCCGGCGATTCGGCCGCCCGTAGCGGATACGGGGATCTTCGCGCCCTTGCCCTGGCCGGCCGGGACAGAGTCGCACCGAGCGAGTGGCGCTGTGGGACGGGGCTACTGGCAACAGCGGGCGGATTACTCCATTAAAGCGACGCTCGACACTGCCGCGAAGACCCTTCAAGCGACGGTGCGGCTTCGGTACACCAACCATTCGCCGGATACCCTCCGGTACGTGTGGATGCAGATGGATCAAAACCTGTTTCGCCCGGGAAGCACCGGCTCCCTCCTCAATGCCGCCAATAGCCGGTTCGGCGGGGCCGACTTCCAGGGTGGATACACGATAGAATCCATCAACCAGGTCATCGACGTCCCCGCCGGTGGGATCAAGGCGGGCCGGCCCGGAAAACCAGCCCGAGCCATCACGGGAATCAACCCGAATCGGCCGCTGAAGACGCGGGTCGACGAAACCATGATGTATGTCGACCTCGCGGATCCGCTCGCGCCCGGTGCGACGGCCACCATCGACTACACCTACCGATTCAACATTCCAGAGCATGGCGCCGACCGCATGGGACGCGAAGGCAATCTGTATGAGATGGCCCAGTGGTACCCACGCGTGGCCGTCTACGACGAACTCCACGGGTGGAACACCGCGCCCTATTTGGGCCAGGGCGAGTTCTATCTCGAGTACGGCGACATTTCGTATGAGGTGACGGTCCCGGCGGGGTATATCGTCGCTGGTAGTGGCGTCATTGAGAATCCCACCGAGGTCTTGACGCCGGCCCAGCGGAGCCGCCTAGTGGTGGCGATCAAGTCCGACACCACTATCCACATCATCACCGGGGAAGAACTCACCTCCGGAGCAGCTCGGCCCAAGCACGACGGGACTCTCACCTGGAAATTCAAAGCTCAAAACGTCCGGGACGTCGCTTGGGCCGCGGCACCGAATTATCTGTGGGACGCTTCGGGGTGGAGCGGCAGCTATGCGTTCGCGTACTATCGCCCCGCCGCAACCGCGCACTGGAAAGAGGCGGCGAAGATGTCTCGCTTCTCGATTCAGGAATACGGCACCCGGTGGTTCCCCTATCCGTACCCACAGATCTCAGCCATCGAGGGACTCGTGTCGGGCATGGAGTACCCGATGGTGGCGATGGAGACCAACGGAGAGTCGCTCGAGGAACTCTACAACGTGGTGACCCATGAGATCGGTCACATGTGGTATCCGATGATCGTCGGGAGCGATGAGCGGCGCTACGCTTGGATGGACGAGGGGTTTAACACGTTCATCAATACATTTTCGGAAGCAGCCTACTGGAAGCGCGATGACGCGAATGTGCGGCGGCAGGAAATCCGCCAGGTGGTCACCGTGGACCAGACCGCCACCGCGCAGCCCATCATGACCCCCGCGAATCGGTACCGAACCCAAATCAACTTGGGCCTGTTGGCCTACGTGAAACCGTCCATCATGTTGCTCACGCTGCGGAACAAGGTCTTGGGCGCGGAGACATTCGACGCGGCCCTGCGAGAGTACACCCGTCGGTGGGCGTTCAAGCACCCCCAACCGGAAGATTTCTATCATACGATGGAGGATGTCTCCGGGCGGGACCTTTCCTGGTTTTGGCGTGGGTTCTTCTACACCTCATCCACGCTGGATCAGGCCGTGGAAAACGTGACGCAGGAGAAGACTCCAGCCGGCAGATATGCGGTCCGCGTCATCCTCCGGAACAATGGAGCGGCGGTGATGCCCGTGGAGCTCGAACTGACCTTCGAGGACGGTGCGACGCAGATGGTCAAGCTCCCTGTCGAGATTTGGTTCGCCGGCGATCGGTATGTCTACCGGGTGACGACGGACAAGCCGATTATCCGGGCTCGGGTGAATGCGGACGGGCTCATGCCGGACCTGATCCCGTCGAACGACAGCTGGGGGCAGCCACCCAAGCAGACGCCGTGATACGCCGCGAGGCGCTTCGGGCGGGATCGGTGCCGGTCTTTGTTGAAATCGGTGCCGCTTCGCATATTATCCCAGCCCCCACCCACCCCCGGACCTCATGGGATCGCTGAAGCAACGCCCCGCCCCTCCCGAACCAGGCCTGACGTTTCGCGTCGGCGTCAGTGGACACCTCTGGAGCAAGATGCCCGGCGCGGAACCAGCCGTCCTCACCGAACAGGTGCGCGATGTGCTGATTCAGATTCGCGAAACCGTTTACACGTTCATTCAGGAAAAACGCGCGCCATATTCCCCCGATCAAAGCCCGACGCTCATTTTGCTGACCGCCTTGGCCGATGGGGCGGATCAACTGGTCGCCCAGGAAGCCCTCGACGCCGGCTACCAGCTGCATGTCATCCTGCCCTTCGACCGAGCGACGGTCGAGTCGACAGAGTTCGTCGGCCTCGACGAGTCCCGGGAGCAGTTTGCTAAACTGCTGGCCCGCTGTTCTGCCGTGCTCGAGCTCGACGGCACCGCCGATGCCGGCGCCGAGGCGAGCAATCTGGCGTATCAACAAGCCGGGCGAATGGTGCTCCGCTACTCCGATCTTCTGCTGACCATTTGGAACGGCGCCCCGCCTCTGGGCCCCGGGGGAACTGGGGAAATCGTTCAGATCGCGATCGAAGATGATATCCCGGTCGTGTGGATCAAATCGGCGCCGGATCACGGCGCCGGCCTGCTCCGATCGGCCAGTCTTTCCGCGCCGACCTCAGACTCGCTCTCGCTCTTACCGGAACGACTGGATCGCCTCCTCGCGTTGCCGAGCCATCAGCCCAGCGCAAAGGAGCATGCGGATGGGCGAGTACAACCGGCCGCCGCCGCCCGGGACTACTTTCACGAACCTCATCAAGCGGCGGGTATCCTCACCCGGCTCTGGGAGATTGTGATTCGGACCGTGGCGGGCGGGCCCCTGCGCCGACTGGACCCCTTCCCCGACGACTATGTTGCCGCCACACGGGCAGGATGGCTGCGTACCTGGCGGGCCCAAGCCAAACTTCCGGAGCCGTATTGCACGTGGCTCCTCGCTCGACTGGAGGAGAGCGGCGTACTGGCGCACTACGCCTGGGCGGACAACCTGGCCACCTACTATGGGTTGCGGTTTCGTTCCGGCTTCACGGCCAGCTACATGTTGGCTCCGGTGGCGGTGTTCTTCGCGACGTTTGGCTTCGTCGCCGAGTCATGGGCGGTGAGGGCGGCGGTTGGAGAGTCCATGGCGCTGGGGTCGATTTTTTGGATTTACTGGCGGGCCACTCATGGCCGGCTCCGCGAGCGATGGCTCGACTACAGATCACTCGCGGAACGCCTGCGTTACCTCGTGTTCCTCCTCCCGATCGGCCGGCCCACGATCGCGTTCCGGATCGCGGCGCACAATCGGATGGCCGACCCGCGCGACACATGGACCAATTGGCTCTTCCGAGCGCTCGTGCGTCGCGCCGGCGTCTTCACCGCACGGATGGACGGCGCGCACTTGGAAGCTTGTCGTACCCTTCTCTCAAACGCCGAACTCAAGTCCCAACTGGACTACCATCAACGGAACCAAGATCGGATGCACCGGGTCCATCGTCGGCTGCACTCTTGCGCCAATGTGTTTTTCTTCTTCGCCTTACTCTTCGCCGTCGCCCACGGCGTGGCCCATGTCCTGGCGCCCAAGCTCTTCGAGGCGGCAACAGCACCGTTTTATGATTGGGCGCACTCGGGATCGAACCACCTGGCGGTGGCCCGCGTGCAGGGTGGGCTCCGTCTGGCCGGCCTCTTCGCGGGCGTCGTACTCCCAGCCGCTGGTGCGGCGATCCACGGATTTCTCTCTCAAGGTGATTTCGAAGGTAGCGAGCGGCGGTCGTTCGGCATCGCGGAGGGATTGCGGGATCTCCTCCAGCAACTCGATGCCGTTCCCGGACACGGGGCCCACCCTCGCGCGGAAAGTCTCGGGAGTCTCGCGGAAACAGCGGCCCTGACGATGGCGGATGAAATGGTGGATTGGCGCGTGCAGTTCCTGGCTAAACATGACACGTTAGTCTGACGGCGGGACCCGACATGGCCCACGACGTGTTCATCAGTTTTTCGACAGCGGACGCCGCCACAGCCGAGGTCCTCTATGACGGCCTCACGGCGTGGGGCGTGACCTGCTGGATTTCCCTGCAGGAGCGAAATCACATCCTTCCCGGACGCGATTGGCCCTCCTCGATCATGGAGGCGATCTCGACCGCGAAACTAATGCTGCTCGTGCTGTCGCCGGCGTCCAACGGTTCTCACCACGTCGCCAAAGAAGTGACGGCCGCGAGCGCCAAGCGACTGATGATCATTCCCTGTCGCGTCGTGAATGTCGAGCCCCAAGGCGACCTGGAGTATCACCTCCAAGGACGGCAGTATTTCGATGCGTTTGCGAAGCCGGTGGGCCATTACCTGGACGCGCTGGCCCAGATCATCCAGGATGTGCTGAGTCTCGACCCCGACTCCGGTAAAGAAAAGGACTCCGGTAAAGAAAAGCCGGACACGGCCCCGTGGCTCCAGGCCGCTCGCCGAATCCCGGGAAACCGACCCCCCGAGCCGGCTGCGAGGCAAACCCCGCCACGGACCGCCGGTGTGCCCCGGAGGCCCGCCTTGCCGTCATGGGTTCACCGCCCTCGGGCCAAGGTGGCCGCGATCCTCGCCACGGCCCTCCTCCTCGGCGCCCTGGGCCTGTCAGCGTTATTCGGGGGCGACAGCTTCACTGTCAAAGACCTTCAGAATCCCACGGTGCCTGTGACTCTCAAGGTGCGGGTCGTGAGGATGCGCTTCTTCGAGGGCGGCGAGGCCCCGCCTCCAATCGGTGCGCGAATCTATGCCGACCGGTTCGCCGCTGGAGCGATCCGGTCGTTCTACATCCAACTCGAATTCGCCCATTCCCGGCCACCCCGGGTCACATACGTCCCCTTGACCTGTTCGGCCGTGAACAGCGCCGGCGGCGCGACGGCCCCCTTCGCGTGGACCGCCGCGATCCAGCCATCGTGGGATACCACATTGACCTGGGCTCCCGTGCGTGGAGGGCAATGGCAACCAGGGAAGTACACAGCGGAGTGCAGCTACGGAGGAAAATCCATCGCCCGCTCGTCGTTTGAAATCGTAGGCGGAGGAAGCGTTGGGACGATGGAGGCATCGCCGCCCAAAGAGCCGGCCGTATTGGGGGAGCTTTCGGAGATCGGTGCTCGGGTGTCAACCTTTCGTTTCTTCGAGGTCGGCCCGGACGGGGTTCCGGCGGCGAGCCGGCAGTACCGTTCCGTGTTCGAGTCCGGCTCGACCCGATGGATCGATTTCGAATTGGGCCTCACTCACGCGCCGACCGGCCGGAGAGTTTCGATTCCAATAAGCTGTACCTTCTGGACCACGGGGCGCGGGGTGATCGGCCGAGTCGGCATCAACGTCGCGCCGGACCCAAGCTGGGCTGGGAGCAACTGGAATCAAGGTTGGGGTCGGAAGGAGCCCGGTTCGTGGACCGTCGGCTCATATACCGTGACATGCAGCCACAACGGGCGAACGATCGCCCAGGGCGCCTTCGAAGTGCGGTAGGCTTCCCCACGGATGGGATTCGGTTTTCTAGGGAACCGCCCCGGTAATGTCGTAGATCACCATCGCTGGTCCATCCGGCCCGGGATCCTGCGCCGCGAACACGTACGTACCGGCCCCAATTTGTGCGATGGTCCCCGTGTGAAGGCTATTGCGATTGATCGCCCGGCCCACCAAGACCGGATGGGCGGGCTCGGCGAGGCTATAGACGTAAAGCCCCGTCTTGGTGTTGTCGCCGCCCTCGGCCGTGAGGACCAAGAACGCACCATCGTCCGTCACCTGCACATCACTCACCGTGTGAATCCCGGCGATATTCACCGAATCGACGAGGGTGGGCGTACCCGACAACGAGAGGCTCCAGACCTTTGCCACGTTGCCGAGAGTACAGGCTGGGGTACAGTTGCGCCCGATGCCGCCCCACGTCCCGGTGTAGGCGAATGCGCCATGTATCCACAGGTCGGATCCAAATCGATCTGGGGCATTGTTTCCGCCTCCCTTGGTCCGGAGCGTCACCGGGTCCAGAGCCCACAAACCCGAGAGCATGTCATTGGCGAACAACACCCCGTTCGCAAGCATCACGCCCCAGACATACGTATTCCCTGCTCCGCCCGGCGCCACATTCGCGAGGAGGCGGTTGCTGAGATCGCCCAGGAGGGTACCGGAGACATCCAGCGCCACCACACCGGCATTGTAATACGCCGCATAGAGGACCTGTCTGCCTTCATCCATCCAAAAGTTATGAGTCCCCGCGCCATCCAAGTGAAAGAACGCAACCTCTTGTGGGTGAGCCAGGTCGGAGATGTCGAGGACATGGATGTTGCCGGAGGAGCTTTCCCCGATGTTTCCCGGGCCTTCCTGTCCGATGAACAGGTATTTCTTCTCGTGGGTCACCGGGTTCTGAAACCACCAGGCGTTGTGGACCGAAGGGTCGGACACCCCGGGTGCGCCTCCGGTCACGAACCGCGAAATTTCCACCGGATGAGTTGGCGATCCGCCTTTGACTCCATTCCCGACATCCATGATGATCACGCCGGTATTCCAGGCGCAGAGGAAGGCGATCCCATCGCGAACGAAGGTGTCGTGTTGGCCGTACAGCGGGGGGATTGGTACGGTGGCAACGATTGGCGGGGTAAAAAGCTCTTTGGCGGTCGCGCTGAATGAGACGCTGGCGGTCGAACTTCCGCCCACCGACGCCACTACGGTTACGCTGCCCACCGCGCCGAGAGTCAACACGGCCGTTGCGATGCCGTTCGCGTCGGTTGTCGAGGAAGGGGTGATCTGCGCCGCACCTTTGGTGAGCTGCCACGTAATCGTCGTGCCCGCAACCGGAGTGGCGCCTCGGGTCAACTTGACCGCGAGCGGTGTGGCCAGGACACTTCCCGCAGTGGCCGACTGACTATTCCCCGCGACGATGACCAGCTGCAATCCGGACCCGGGGTCCGTCGTTCCACTACACCCGGCGATGAGTCCGAGGCATCGAGCAAGCATCCCAGCAGGCCGAATCCACCCCCTCATCAATCCTCCCTGCGGTTGGCTGAGGCGTGGTTGTACCGCCGTGGACTAGTGATGCGCATGATCCGACTCCACGAGCAAACCGTATCGTCCCATCCGATGACTCACCCACTGCCAGCCGAGTCGCGCGCCGATACTCAGGGACCAAAAATGATCCTGACCATAAAATGCATCGACGTGAAACAATCCATGCCCCACATCGCTCATCCGGCCGTACGACACCTCGGCAAAGGGGGTGATCGTAGCCCCGTCCCTCTGCCACGCCTCGATCCCGTACCCCAGCGTCTGAATGGTCCACCGGGATATCCCTACGATGGAGTTTTCCAAATGGGGGCGCAGGGAACGAAAAAGGTCGGTGAGCCGCTCTTCCTCTGGCCGGTCGGTTCGCTCGAGCCGGTACTCGAGACGGTGGCGGCCGCGCCGGAACGCACCTTCACCGAGCCACGAATGAAAAATGAAGAACCCATCGAGTTCGGAGGTCCGGGCCCATTCGACTAGGGCATACAGCCGGTGATCCGCCGTGCCGCGCTCACCGCGGAGCGAGATGCTCGCCTTCCGCTGATCCCCGCCGGCACCGGGCCGATGCTCCGGCGAGTGGACCGCGGCGACCGAGCCTTGTAACTCGACGCCGGCCACCGGGGTGATGAGCGCCCGGGCCGACCAGGAATCGGCGAATCGTTTGATCGCCGGCCACTGACCCGGTCGCTCCGGCTCGTCACCGTTGAACACCGCACCCTCCACCACCACCGGGCCGGCCCGCAGCTGCCCGATCAGGACCGCGCGTTCGAGAATCTGGGCGAGGTGGTGGTTCACCGGATATCGCAGGATCGGGCGGTTCATCGGATCGTCCGAGCCAAACGGGACGAAGCCTTTCCCGGCGCTGAGTGCGGCGTCCCACCAGTCCGACCCGC
>JANYKV010000177.1 GCA_025358055.1 Gemmatimonadota bacterium | reverse complement strand
GTCGCGGCTGAAAGCCGCGACGAGCGCCGGGATTGCGGAGTATCTTAGGTGAATGTCGGAACCAGCACTGATTCGCGCGACCGCCCCACTGCGCCTCGATTTTGCGGGTGCGTGGACGGACGTCGCTCCGTACGCCGAGCGTGAAGGCGGCCGGGTCGTCAGCGTCGCAATCTCGCTCCACGCCCAAGCGACCTACGAACTCCGAACCCACGGCATCGTGCTGAACGCTGAAGACATCGGTGAAACCGCCGAGTTGGGAGACGACCTCGTCTTGCCGGCGGATTCACGTCTCACTCTGCTCCGGGCAGCACTCCATCGATTCCCGGTCGGCCCGTGCCGGCTCTCCACCAGGTCGGACGCGCCACCGGGCTCCGGCCTTGGCAGTTCTGGCGCATTGGGTGTCGCCCTCGTCAGGGCACTCACCGAAGCCAGGAACGCACAACTCACCCCCGAGATGACCGCTGAAGCTGCGTGGCATGTGGAAGCGGTCGATGCCGCCATTCCAGGGGGTCGCCAGGACCAATACGTCGCGGCGTTGGGCGGGTGCCTGTTGTTGGCTTTCGCGGAGGGTGCGGTGGGTTGGGAGCGGATAACCCTCGACGAGGCGTTCATTCACGAGCTCGAACGGCGTTTGGTCGTCTGTTACACCGGAACCTCCCGGGTGTCGGGCAATACGATCAGCCGGGTGATGGCCGGCTACGCGCTCGGCAATGAGACCATCGGCCGGGCTTTGCGCGGCTTGCGCGACGGGGCCGAAGAAATGGCGGGTGCGTTGCGGCGCGGCGACCTCGGCGCCGTAGGTACCTTGCTGGACCAGAACTGGCTCCATCAGCAACAACTCGACCCAGGCATGACAACTTCCACCATGCAGCGGCTCGAACTTGCGGTGAGGTCCGCCGGTGTGCTCGGCGGCAAAGCGGCAGGTTCCGGTGCCGGCGGATGTATGTTTTTCTTGGGCGAAGATCCCGCGGCGGTCCGAGCGGCGGCCCTGGGCGTCGGGTGCACTGTTCTTCCCGTGGCTTTCGCGAAGGATGGGGTGGCGCTGTGTTGACCTCCGATGAGTTGGCGGAACGCAGACAGGTCCTGGCGGGGTCGGCCGACCTACAGGCTGGCCTCGTGCACCTGGCGGCCAGGAATCGCCGAGTCCTCGATGAACGCCCTCACATTCCCCGGATCAAGCCGCTTCTTTCGGTCGATGGAGGCGTGTGCCCCACCGACGGCGCCCCCCTCGTTTTCGATCCTTGGAGCCCCGAAAA
The DNA here is from genome assembly GCA_025358055.1 of Gemmatimonadota bacterium. Taxonomy (GTDB): domain Bacteria; phylum Gemmatimonadota; class Gemmatimonadetes; order Gemmatimonadales; family GWC2-71-9; genus JANYKV01. Next base: position 20,932 of record JANYKV010000177.1, on the reverse strand, counting down.
GCATCGCTGTTCCCGATGCGGTTCGATCGTTTCCGGTGAGCGTCACTACGGGGCGTGGGTGCGCCAACAACATCTGTGGGTCGCGGAGCGCGCGGCCGACCTCGCTACGGTTTCGGCATTCACCAATGACCCGCGCACTGGGCAGCGAGCGGAAGAACTCCTCAGCGCGTACGGCAGCCTCTATTTCGACCTTCCGAACCACGACAACATCCTCGGCCCGTCGCATCTCTTTTTCTCCACCTATTTGGAGTCCCTCTGGATCACGAGCTATCTCGGGGCGGCTTGGATCCTCCGCGAGACAGGCGTGCTTTCCGCCTCGGTCGCCGCCTCGGTCGATCGGGTCGCGGAGGAGGCCGCTGCCGTCATCGGTGACTTTGACGAGGGCATGTCCAATCGACAGACCTGGAATAGCGCGGCCCTCGGGGCGATTGCCGCGTGGTTCAACGATGATGATCTCGCCCGATCCTCGATTGCCACCCTCCTCGGCCATTTGGCGGACGGATACGGGGACGATGGGATGTGGTATGAAGGCGAGAACTACCACCTCTTCGCCCTCCGTGGCCTGATGACGGGCATCCACTGGGCGCGCGCCGACGGCACTTTGTTGCTGGAGGACCCCGAGGTCGCGAAAACCCTCGCCGCGGCATTGTTCGCTCCGGCCCGGACCGCCCTCCCTGACCTTTCCTACCCCGCCCGCAAGGATTCTCGGTTCGGCGTTTCCTTGGCTCAACCGATGTACCTGGAGCTTTGGGAAATTGGCCGAGCCTGGCTCCCCGCGGCCCAGGCCAAGTTGGAACAATGGCTCGCATCGCTCTACGCCAGCCCCTCGCCGGCGCTGGAGCCATTCGATTGCTATCTCCACGAGGCCGGTGAACCCAAGATTACCGCTCGCAGTCGGGCTGATTTGTCGTGGTGGAGTTTTCTCACCATGCCACCGGCCCCGCCGGTCGCCATCGAGCCATGGCGTGAGCACACCACGTTTCTTCCATCACAAGGGCTTGCGATCCTCCGCCACGAAGACCGCTACGCGAGCCTGGAGTGCGGAAGCTACGGCGGGGGACACGGTCATCCGGATCGTCTGCATCTCTCACTGCACGCTCTCGGCATCCACTGGCTACCCGATTTTGGTACTGGCTCGTACGTCTCCCGTGATCTCTTTTGGTATCGCTCCACACTCGCCCACAACGCACCCCTCCTCGACGGAGGCTCCCAGCCGATGGGGGATGCCCGGTGTGAAGCATTCGATGTCCTGAACGGGCCAGAGGAATGGGCCTGGGTCCGAGGTTCCTATCTGGGTTACACTCGAAGCTTGGTGGCCGGTCCCACCCATCTGGTCGATCTCCTCGAGTTCCAGGCGAAAGAGACCCACAGCTTGGAGCTTCCATGGCACGTCCAGGGCGAAACCCAGGTGAGCACTCCCGGCCTCTGGGAACCCACGACGTATGTGAACGAATTCGTCTCCGACTCCGAGATCTTCCGTCCGACGGCACGGGGAACCATCTGTGTTCACACCGACTCGGGGTTCGCCCTCCATTTGCTCGGGGGCGAGCTACTACGGGTCAAAGGACCCGCCGCGCCGAATACACCAACGGGGTACCCTTTTTATCTGGTGCGTGCATCCGGAGCTCAAATTCGGTTTGTCGCGATAGTCGACCTCGCCGCCAACGATACAGCCCGGCGGGTGAACACCGTCAGCATCGAGGCGGACACCATACGGGTTCACACGGCAGCCGGCAACTACGCCTACAGCGTCCTTCCGACGGAAGTGACCATCGATTCTCCTCAGGGTCGCCACACCCTGAGAGGTGTCCGCCCGAAGCCGGCATCATTACTCGGAGTTGGCGAGCCACCAATTCCGCCGACCACGGGGAGAGCGGTTCATGTTGCCGTTCCGCCGACTCTGGACGGAACTCTCGAGGGGTTTGATCAATCGGAGCCGTTGATCTTGGGCGACGAACTCCAGTACCGCCGGAGTGAAGAACCCTATGCCGGGCCGGAACACTTCTCGGCAACCACATATATGAATTGGGATGAGTCGGCGCTCTATCTTGCGGCCGATGTTTCCAAACCAGAGGTCATTTTCCGAAACTCTGATGCTCCCCCGCTCGGGATGGACAACGAGGTCGACGACATTCACAGTGACGGTCTGCAAGTCTATTGGCAGACGGAAGACGACGCCGCCCCGTTGGGAGTGTTGATCGTGCCCGATCCCAGCGGATCCGTGCGGGCTCGGAATATCGAGGGGTATGCCACGAATGTGGAGGTGACGGGGCAATGGCAGCGCACTAACGCTGGCTACCTCATCACGCTCCGCCTCCCGTGCCCATCTCTCCACCACCTCGCCGGTATCTCGCACCCTTCCTTGGCGTTCGACCTTCTGGTGAACGAAATGCGACCCGATCGCACCCGCCGAGCGGGGCAACTGGTCTGGGGCGGGAGCGGAGGATGGGTATACCTCAGGGGGGACCGGCATTCCCCGTCGGACTTCGGCATTTTGGAACTCGCCTGATGAACGTCGCGGGGTTTACATCGACGGGCAGTAAACGTCCGGACGCCCTGTTTGGCGAGTGGGCGGGGGCGCCTGCGTTGCGAATGACAAAAAGCCAAGGCTGCTACGTCTGGGATGAACACGGCACCCGCTACATCGATTACATCATGGGACTCGGCGCGATTGCGTTGGGCTATGGGCATCCCGAAGTGAACCAAGCGGCCAAGGCCGCGATCGACGCCGGAGTGGTGGGCGCCCTTCCACCCGTACTCGAAGAAGCGGTTGCCGGGGAGCTCCGTCAGGCGATTCCGACCATGGAATCGGTGCGGTTCCTCAAGTCCGGCGCGGAAGCGGTGGCGGCGGCGGTGCGCCTCGCGCGGGCCAAGACCGGGCGCGATCACGTCCTCGGCTGCGGATATCACGGATGGCTCGACTGGTGTAGTCGGGGTCCAGGAGTTCCCGAATCGGTTTCTGCCTCGTGTGGATGGTTGCCGTTCAATGACGCCGACCAAGCGAAGGTCGCGATTCGCGCGATGGACGATCGACTGGCTTGTGTCGTTCTCGAACCGATGGTCGAGGCCGCGCCCGACCCGGAGTGGCTCGCGATCGTGCGCGCAGAAACTCATCGGGTAGGCGCCCTGCTCGTTCTCGATGAGGTGAAGACCGCCTTCCGGGTGGCCCTAGGGGGCTACACCGAAGGCCTGGGGCTCAATCCCGATCTCTTGGTGATTGGAAAAGCGATGGCGAATGGATTTCCGCTCGCCGCGGTTGGCGGGCGAGCTGAGGTCATGGCGGAGGTGGCACGCACGTGGATCTCCTCGACTCTCGCGACGGAGTTCGTCGCTCTCGGCGCGGCGAGGGCCACCATCGGCATCATGCAGCGGGACCGGGTGCCCGCGTACCTCGAACGAACGGGGAAACGGCTCTGGGCCGGACTCGCGGAGTTGCAGATGCGATTTCCAAATGCGATCGAGCGCTTGACGGGAATCCCGACCATGTGCGCTCTCCGGTTCACCTCCGAGCCTAAGTCTACCGCATTCGCCCGAGGGTGCCAGAAACACGGCCTTTTCTTCAAGCGAACCGCCTACAACTTTGTTTCCCTCGCGCACGATGACGCGACGATCGATACCACACTCGGTATCCTCGAAGAGGTTGTGAAATCGCTGTAGATTCCCCTATGATCATCGACGTCCACGCCCATTTCTATCACGATCTCAGTCCCCGGGCCGACTGGGAGCTCCGAAACGAGAGTCGGCTCAAGGCCGGAGCAAAGATCGGTATTCAATATCATGTCGCCTCGATCCTTGGAAGTTGGGGCCGGACTTCCCCGATCTACTTCCCTTCCCCGACCGACGCGACCGCCGGCAATGATGCGCTGCTTGCCCTCCAGCGAACTAACCCGACAACGATTCGGGGCTATGCCTGCGTCAATCCCAACTACACCGACCACGCGGTTTCGGAGATCGTGCGGTGTCTTCGGGCTGGCATGGTCGGAATCAAACTCGCCGCAAGTCGCCGCGCGAATGACCCTCTGCTCGATCCGATTTGCGAGGTCGCGCTGGAGCACGGGGTGCCCATCCTTCACCACATATGGCAGGGAAGGCGGGGCGATTGGCCGGGACAGGACGCCTCCAACGGAATGGAGCTTGCGGCGCTGGCCCGCCGGCATCCCAAAGTCACGTTCATCCTCGCCCACATTGGTGGCGGCGGTGATTGGCTCGACACGTTGCACATCGTGCATGATTCCAAGAATGTCTTCGTCGATCTTTCGGGCAGTGGGGTCGATGGCGGAATGCTCGAATCCTGCCTGTTCACCGTCGGGGCGGATCGCCTCTTGTGGGGTTCCGACCTCACGATGTGCACGGGTCTCGCCAAACTTCGCTATTTGGAGTACCTCCTCGATCGCCGGGACTATGAAATGGTGGCAGGGGGCAACGCCGAGCGCATCTTCCCCGCACATGCATTCCGAGGCACGGCCCGATGATCGATGTAAACGCGTTTCTCGGGCCGTACCCGTTTCGGCAGGTTCCGGGAACCAGTCCGGAGGATTTGCTGCGGGCCATGGCGCGCGTTCGTATCGACACGGCGTGGGTGTCGCACCTCACGACGCTGTTCTGGCGCGATCCGGCGGCGGGAAATCGTTGGCTCTACGAAGTGACCGCCCAGGAGCCGAAGCTTCGGCCGGTGCCGGCGGTCCACCCCGGGATGGGTGATTGGCTGGAGGCGATCGAGGAGGCGATCGCACGAGATGCACCCTGCGTCCGCTGCGATCCTAATTTCTTCGGGCTCGCTCCAACGGGAGCCGAGGTGCGCGCTCTGGTGGCGGCCTGTGGGGAGCGAAACCTTCCCCTCCTCACGGCCGTTCGGCTGGAGGACGGACGTCAGCGGCACCCGAACGATACCGCGCGCGACCTGACTCCGGCCCAGGTGCGCACCCTCATCAGGGCACATCCGAAGACTCGAATTGTCGTGACGCACGCTGATCGCGAGTTCATCGAGCAAGTGCACTACGGCTCCACCCCCCAAGAGGCGAATCGGATCTTCTGGGATATCTGCTGGATATGGGGACCGCCCGAGGACCATCTCGAACACCTGTTGCAAAGTATCGGACCTGAACGATTCGTGTTCGGAACCGGCCAACCCCTCCGGCTACCGGAAACCAGCGTCGCGAAGCTCGACCTAATCGACTTGGCTCCTGAGACTCGACGCCCAATCGAATCGGGGACCGCGACGGGGCTTGGTCGTCGCTAGCGGAGCGGCTCAAAGCGGCCTCGCACTCAGCTTCTGTCATTGCGAAGCCCCGAACGGGTCGACGCAATCTGTCTCGCATCGCCGACAATCCGATCTGGCGAGACCTGTGGAGCGATGACCGGCCCAGATTGCTTCGTCGGCCTTCGGCCCTTCTCGCAATGACAGAAGGGCGATCCCCACCTCATGCAGAGCTTCCCTAGCGCAACCAACGATCCAGATGTTCCGCCACAAATGCATCGTCCCGAAGGTGCGGATAGGCCAACCACACCCGATCAATCTCACGGAGCTGGCCGGGCGACAGTTGCTCCGCCGGATCCAAGCACCAACGACCGGCGAGCAGTCCTTGTCGACGGAGAATTTCGTGAATGCCCGGGATGCAACCGGTAAACGCGTGGGCGGGATCGAAGATCGCGGCGTTGGCATCGGTGATTTGATTGGCCAGCTCCAGCAGCGAGCCTGGCACCTGCCTTGCTCGAACGGCGTCGTGGACCCTCGCAAGCTGCGCCACCGCCGATCTGGTCCACATCGCCCAATGGCCGAGGAGTCCACCAACGATGCGCACAGTTTTCCTCGATCGAGGATCGGCGTTGGGAGAAACTCGATAGGGCGTGATGAGGTCGTGCACAATGCTATCGTCGTTGCCGGTGTACAGCGCGACGTCTGCAACCCGTCCCACGTCGACGAGGGCGTGCACGACGTCGAGCGTCTGATAGCGGTTGAACGGCGCGATTTTCACCGCGACGACCTGCTCGATAACGAGAAAGCGCCGCCAGAAGTTGCGATCGAGAATGCGCCCGCCCACGGCCGGCTGCAAGTAGAATCCGACCAGTGGAATGATCTCGGCGACTCGGCGCGCGTGGTCGACGAGGGCGCGGATCGGTGCGTTAGGCAGCGCGCCGAGACTCAGGAGACCAGCGTGATACCCGAAATCACGGGCAAGACGGGCTTCGCGGAGAGCCTGTGAAGTTGCTCCGCACACCCCGGCAATCCGAATCAGCGCTTGGCCTTTGGGACCCTCGCCGGCTGCAGTCGTGGCGGCGAGTTCGAGAACCGGTGCAAGCAGCCCTACTTTCGGATCGCGAATCCCGAATTGTGTGGTGTGTACCCCGACCGCGATTCCGCCCGATCCGGCCTCGACGTAATAGCGCGTCAGGGCTCGCTGCCGCCGTTCATCGAGCTTTCGGTGGCGGTTGAGTGCCAGCGGGTGGGCCGGGATGACCATTCCGGCATGAAGTCGGGCGCGAAGGCTTCGGGGAAACCCCAGCATTAAAACGTGCCCTCGCGCTCGTCGTAGTGGGTCGGCTTATTGAGTGAGGCGCCGCCGGCAAGCACCCAGCGGGCGACTTCATCAATCATCCGTTCCAGCCGCGTCGGAAGCGGACCGAACTCGGCCAGGCATCGTCCGGGGTCGCTCAGCAGCGCTTGGTCGCCCTCGCGCCCCACGAATTGCGGTATGCGTCCCAAGGCCTCCCCCAGCCGTACGGCAATGTCGCGGATCCGAACCTTGGGCCCAGTCAAGTTCAATATTCGAGCTGGTGAGGCCGCAAGGCGCAGAGCGCGAAGGGCAATAGCGTTGGCGTCCCGCTGCCAAATGACGTTCACGAACGCCATGGCGAGGTCGATCGGCTCTCCGCGAACGATGCGATCGGCGAGATCACGTACCACTCCGTAGCGCGGTTCCACCGCATAGTTGAGCCGCAACAAAACCACCGGCGTCCCGTGACGGGCGCTCGCATACTCGAACATTCGCTCGCGACCCAAGGCCGAAGAGGCGTATTCGCCTATCGGCCCCACCGGATCATCTTCGTTCGGGCCAAGGCCGGCCACCGGCGTGAGTGGATAGACGTTACCGGTCGAGAACGCAACGATGCGCGAACCCGCGAAGCGTTCGGCAGCGATCGCGGCGGCGTACACATTCGTGGCCCAGGTCATCGCGGGCCGAGATGTCGTTCCGAATTTCTGGCCCGCCAGGTAAATCACATTGGGAGCGTCCGGAAGGCGCGCGACCGCCGCGCGGTCGAGCAGATCCGCGGCCACGGTTTCGATGCCGTGCGCCTCGAGTTTTGGCCGGCCGGCGGAATCCGAGAACCGCGCGACGCCAATCACGCGACGGGAGATGTTCGCTGCTGCCGCCGCGCGCAGAGCCAGGCGGGCCAGCGTGGGACCCATTTTGCCCGACACACCAAGGATGAGGATATCGCCGGAGAACTGCTTCATCGCGGCAATGTCTTCCGCCACCGGTCGGGACAGGTCCTCTTCCAGCGCCTCCTCGGCCGGAGCCCTCACCCTTCCGTCTCCAGGATGATGACCTGGTCGATCTCCTCCGCTTCACGATGCGGGAGGTCGAGCACCACCCCCGATTCGGTCTGATGGAACCGTACCACCGATTGATCTTTCAACAGCCGCGCCGATTTGACCAACTTCGGCACGGGCGGCAGGGCAAGGACACGGTCGGACCAGTCGAGGACGTGAACGAAGATCCGGTTTCCTGCTTGCGTAGTTACGCCCCATGGTCGCGGAGAAAAGGGGCCGCCCCGGGTTCCGCGAACGGCGATTCCGTACACCGCGAACCAGACACCGATGTCGTGGAGGCGGCGCAAGAATTCTGGTTGCACTTCACCCGTGGGCATCGGGCCGATATTGAGCAGGAAATTCGCGTCGCGGCCCGCGGTGCGCACGAGCTGGCGAATCAGGTCCGCACTCGACTTGTGATCTGAATCCCCGATGTTGAACCCCCACGAGGTGTTGATCATCTCCGAGGATTCCACCGGGAGGGTCGGCCGCCACTCGTCGGGATTGGTAGAGCGGGCTTCGAATGTTTGGAAATCCTCGCCCGGCAATGCGGGCTCGCCATGATTGGATCCAATCAAGGTGGCGGGCTGGAGCCGGTGGATCATGGCATAGGTGCGGTCGAGCCGCCAATCCACCTGGCCGTTGTCCCACATGCCGTCGAACCAGACTCCAGCGATCGGGCCGTAGTTGGTGAGCAGCTCGGTCAATTGCGCATCCATGAAATCCACATACTCCGCGAAAGCTCCGGTATCCCTTGGCCTTCCGACGACCGTCCCAGCGAGCCCGCGATTCGTGTAGTTCGGATGGTGCCAGTCCATCTGCGAGTAGTACAGGAACAGCTTCATACCTTGTCGCCGACATTCGGCCGCGAGCTCACCAACAATGTCTTTGCCGTATGGGGTGCGCCGGACGATGCTCCAATCGCTTACCTTCGAGTCGAACATCGCGAACCCGTCGTGATGCTTTGTCGTGACCGCGATGTATTGCATCCCGGTAGCTTTCGCGAGGGCGACGATCTCCGCGGCGTGGAACCGCGAGGGCTCGAAGAGGTTGGCCAACCACTCGTATTTCGCCAGCGGCACCTTCCGGGTCTGGAGAACCCAAGCATCCTTACCGAGGACGCTGTACAATCCGAAATGGATGAACAGCCCGAACTTCGCCTCCCGGAACGAAGCTCGGGCTGCCAGATTCTCTCGCGTCGGCACGTAGGGTTCTTGCGGCGCGAGGAACTGGGGTCGGAAGACGAGCAGGAGACCGGCCATCCCGACCCAGCATCGGATCGGCTTCACTCGCCGGTTCCATCCGCCAAGGTGAGTTCAACGACCACATCAGCGTCGTCCGTGCCATGTCGAGGCAAGAGTAACACAACGCCGGCCGGGGTTTCAGTGAAATGCACCGGGTCGCCGGTCTTGAGCACCCTAGCCGATTGCACTCGGCGCGGGAGCGTCGGAATCGCCAACGATGGGTCATTCCAGTCGAGGACGTGAACATACACCAGGTTCCCGCGCTGGGTCGTGACGCCCCAAGCGCGAGGAGTAATCGGGCCACCGCGCGTGCCGTAAATCGAAGGGGCAAAGGTTTGGAGCCAAACACCCATCGCATGAAGGCGAGTGGCCGCCTCTGATTGGACCTCCCCGGTCGGCATGGGTCCGATGTTGAGCAGCAGATTGGAGTTGTTCCCCGCGGCCTTCACCAAGAGGCGAATCAATTCGGTGGTCGACTTAAAGCTGGTATCACTGATGTTGAACCCCCACGACCCATTCATCGTGGCCGAGCTCTCCAGCGGCAGATTCCCAATCGTCGTGGTGTTGAAGCCGGCCGAATTATTGCCGGGCAGGTCCTGCTCGAACGTCTGCACGTCTTCCCCCGGGATGGGGGCCAAGTGGTGGTTCGAGATGATGAGGGCTTTGGGCTGGAGTTCGTGAATGAGATTGTAGGTCTGCCCGAGCCGCCAATCCGCATCCTTGAGGTCCCACATACCGTCAAACCAGACCCCGCCCAACGGTCCGTAGCCGCTAAACAATTCACGGAGCTGGCCGTCCATATAGTCGAGATAGCGCGGGAAGCTTGGATTTCCTGGCCGCTGGCGGCCCGGGATTTGGCCGGCCGTTCCCTGCGAAGGATAGTCCGGATGGTGCCAATCCAGCTGTGAGTAGTACACAAAGAGCGTCAGGCCCTGGCGACGGCATTCCTCCGCCAACTCCCGAATCACATCCCGCCGGAACGGAGTCCGGTCCATGACGTCCCAATCGCTCACCTTGGAATCGAACATCGCGAACCCGTCGTGATGTTTGCTCGTGACGGTGATGTATTTCATTCCAGCGGCTTTGGCGAGCCCCACAACGTCCGCGGCATTGAACTTCGCGGGATTGAAAGTGGTAGCGAGCCACTCGTACTTGTCGACGGGGATTTTCCGGCTGTGCTGCACCCATTCTCCGTCGGCGAGGCGGCTATAAACCCCCCAGTGGATGAACATCCCAAATTTGGCGTCCTGAAACCATTGCCGGGCCGCAAGGTTCTCCCGCGACGGCGTGTACCCCGATTGTCCCACCAGTGAAGCGCCACCCAAGAGAAGCGTGAGTGAGAGCGCGACCGCGGATCGTCGAAACAGAATGCCTCCTCATGGTGTGCAGCGCGCGCGGAGGGCATCCGCGGAGCGCATGAGCGATTCGACCTTGTCGCCGAAGGACTGAAAGCGCTGGTCGAGCGTCTGCCCCTTCAAGTATCGAGCATAGATTTGCTGCAGAATGACGGCCAATTTGAACATACCAAAGACTTCGTACCACTCGATGCGACCGACGTCGAGCCCGGTACGAGCCACATAGCGCTCCAACATCTGTTCCCGATTCCACCAGTCGCCCCGGGCGACACCGCCGCCCACTTGGAGGTTCTCATCAAGGCACCAGTAGGAGAGCGTCATGCCAAGATCCGCAAGTGGATCACCTACGGTGGTCATCTCCCAATCGAGAACCGCGACGAGACGGCCCGGATCGGCCGCCGCAAACATGACATTGTCCAACTTGTAATCGTTGTGGACGATCGTCGCGGCTGGAGAGACCGGAAGGGTCGCGTTCAGCCACTCAACGACCGACGTCGCGGCAGGGATCGCGGTTGTGAGTGCTCGACGCCATCGTTCGGTCCACCCCAGCAGCTGGCGCTCGAGAAATCCGGCAGGCTTTCCAAGATGAATCAATCCCGTCGCCACGATATCGATTGCGTGCAACTGCGATAACCCTTCGATGAGCGCCTCGCTCATCCGTTGGGTCGCATGCGCGGTCCCGGCATACTCGGGAGGAATCTGGTGCCGGACCACGACCCCGTGCCGCCGCTCCATCAGATAAAACGGCACCCCGATGATGGAGAGATCGAGAGCGAGGTGGAGGACGCGTGGCGCGGGAGAGAAATGCGGATGGACGGCTTCGAGAACGTGGAATTCTCGCACCATGTCATGCGCTTTGGGAGCCACCGGACCCATGGGTGGCCGGCGAAGGACGAACTCCTGCGTCGGCGTCCGCAGCAGATAGGTGAGGTTGGAGTGCCCGCCTGGAAACTGCTCCACGACCAGATCGTTGCTGATGCCGCTTATCACGCCGCGGAGATACTCGACGAGGCGGGCGTGGGGAAGCTCCTCACCCGGTCGAGTGTCCACGGCGTCACCCGTCATGCCGGTCGGTCCGGCGCCGGGGAGAGTAGGCCGACTTTCTCACCGAGCCGCCGCATTCCTCGGATCCAGCGGTCATGATCCTGGGCTCGATGAATGGCGTATTCGTGCACTTCGGGGTGGGGCAGGATCAAAAAACGTTCCGCCTCCAGCCCGCGCACCACGGCTTCCGCCACTGCCTCGGGAGAAAGCGCGTTCTCGGCGAGAAAGGCACCAATGCCGAGATCGCCCGGGTCGAGCATCGGAGTGCGAACCCCTTGAGGACAGAGACAGCTCACTCGAATGCCAAGGTGTCCGTACGTCGTGGACAGCCATTCGGCGAAGGCGACGGCTGCGTGTTTCGTAACCGCGTACGGTGCTGAGCCCAGTTGAGTAAGCAGGCCGGCAGCCGACGCGGTGTTGAGTAGGTACCCTTCCCCACGGGCGACCATGAGCGGGATCAGCGCCCGAGCGGCGTACACGTGCGCCATGACGTTGATTTCCCAAATGCGTTGCCACTCACCGTTGGGGCACGTCTCGCCACCCGCCGTGAATATCCCGGCATTCGAGCAGAACAAATCGATGGATCCAAACTCGTGCACGACGGCGGCCACCAACCCCAGCACATCTTGCTCTCGGGCGACATCGGTCCGCAGGGCCCGGCCGCCAATCTGTTCGGCAACCTCGGTGGCGGCGGCTTCGTTGAGGTCGGCGATCACGATCCCGCGCGCGCCTTCCGCGGCAAAGCGTACGCAGAGCGCGCGCCCGATCCCGCTGCCCCCACCGGTTACGACGACTACCTTGCCCCGGACGTTCATGCTTTGGATTTCTTCAATTCAAGCTTGGCGACGCTCTCCAGATGCACCTCATCCGGCCCATCGGCGAGCCGCAGCGTTCGAGCCTGGGCCCAGGCACCGGCAAGGAAGGTGTCCCCGGACACGCCGGCTCCTCCGTGAACTTGGATTGCTCGGTCGATCACTCGGAGCGCGACATTGGGCGCGACGATTTTGATCATGGCAATTTCCATACGTGCGGCCTTGTTGCCGACGGTATCCATCATGTGGGCCGCCCGGAGCACGAGGAGCCGGGCCTGGTCGATTTCGATTCGCGACTGGCCGATGGCGGCCCGAATGGTCTGGTGCTCCGCCAAGGTCTTTCCGAAAGCCACGCGAGATCGGGCCCGCTGGCACATGAGTTCTAACGCGCGTTCAGCCTGCCCGATGAGACGCATGCAATGGTGAATTCGGCCGGGGCCCAAACGGCCCTGCGCGATTTCGAATCCGCGGCCCTCGCCCAGCAACAGGTTGTCGGCCGGTACTCGAACGTTGTCGAACACAACTTCACCGTGTCCGTGCGGGGCATCATCATAACCGAAAACGGTAAGCATGCGTTCCACCCGGACACCCGGTGTGTTCATGGGAACCAAAATCATGGATTGCTGCAAATGCGGGGGCGCCTCGGGATTGGACCGGCCCATCACGATGGCGATTTTGCACCGAGGGTCACCGGCGCCGGAGGTCCACCACTTCCGCCCGTTGACGACGTAGGCGCCTCCTTGTCGCTCGATCCGGGCTCGGATGTTGGTGGCGTCGGAAGACGCGACTTCCGGCTCGGTCATCGCGAAGCAAGAGCGAATATCGCCGGCCAGCAGCGGCTCCAACCACGCCTTCTTCTGAGCGGTGGAGCCATAGCGCACCAGTACCTCCATGTTCCCCGTGTCTGGCGCGGAGCAATTGAACACCTCCGGAGCCCACGAGACTCGGCCCATCTGTTCCGAAAGCGGCGCATATTCGAGGTTGGTGAGTCCGGCTCCTTCGGTGGCATCGGGCAGGAAGAGGTTCCAGAGGTTCGCCGCCTTGGCTTTGGCCTTGAGCGATTCGATGATCGTTGTCGGCTGCCAACGATCTCCGCGATTGACCTCCTCGGTGAACCGCGCTTCATTCGGATAGACGTGCTGGTCGAGAAAAGCGCGCAGGCGGGTTTCGATTTCTTTTGCGCGGTGAGTCGGCTCGGGTATCATACGGCGACCTGGCCTCCGTCGACTGCCAGTGTGTGACCGGTGACGTAGTCCGACGCTCGGCTCGCGAGAAAGAGCGCGGCACCCGCCAGTTCACCCGGCGCACCAATCCGGCCGAGGGGTGTGCTGAGCCGAATCTCCTCCAACGAACGCTCGATCACCCGCTCGCTCATCTTGGTGAGAAAAAATCCGGGGGCCAGCGCGTTCACTCGAATTCCATATCGACCCCACTTGGCAGCCAGGTCTTTCGTCAGCGCGATTACACCACCTTTGGATGCGGCGTAGCCCACCGCGTCCAACATCCCGGACACCGTGCCCTTGAGGCCAGCGATCGAGGCCACATTGATGATTTTCCCGTAGCCTCGACTCCGCATGGCGGGTGCCACTGCCTTGGCGAAGAGGAACGTGCCGGTCAGATTCACCGCCAATACCTCGTTGAACTTCTCGACGGGCATCTCCATCGCCGGCGCGCCCCAGGAAATACCGGCGGCGTTGACCAGGATGGTCGGAGCTCCGAATGCGGTGGTGGTGTCGGCGACCGCGCGCTGCACGTCCGCTTCAAGCGCGACGTTGCCCAGGATGGTCAGCGCGTTCGGCATCACCTGTTTCGCGTGTTCGAAATATTGCGCCCGCCGAGCCACGAGGGCGACTTTCGCGCCAACCTCGGCGAACGCCTGCGCGATTTCGAGGCCGAGGCCACGGGATCCGCCGGTGACGAGGGCGACTTCTCCATCGAGACGAAATGAATCCAGCACGGACATGAGGTACCTCAGGGGTGTGCAGAAAAGGTTCGAGGGCCAAATATACGGCCCGCTCAAACCTCATGGCTATGGGGGGAGCGGGCACCGAGGCTCGGAAGAACCTCGGTGCGCCGATCTGGGTCCAGGCGGGCGATTGCGGGGCGGGGTGAGGACGAATTCCGGAGTGGGTACCAAAATCGGCGCGGGCCGATCGCGCGGGCCGCTATGCAGCTGACGGATGCCGCGTATCTCCGGAATTCTCAATCTCCACTCTCCGGGTCACGGGCGTCGCACGTTCCAGTAACAGATCGGTCCCGGGCCCGCTCGGGGGCGGGGCGAGTCGCGGCCGGGGATTGCTGGGTTCTCTGGAGCTATCTCGCAACGCAGCAAGGTCTTATGTTTAGAGTGGAGCTGTCAGCAGTGTCCTCCGGTCGGGAAAGCTTCCGCGCATCGTGAAGGGTAGGTTGCGATGGAGGTTGGCGAAGAAGGAAGCGTCTCGGAATCGCCATCACCCCAAGGAGCCTCGGCCGCCCGAGGGGACCGGGCTCCGCTTCCGCGGGATCTCTCCATTTTCCTCGTCCAATTCTCGATCGCGCTCCACAAGACCATCACCTACCCGCCCGACCACCCGGTCCTCGAGTCCTCGGTCCAGGCCATGAACTTGCGGCTCAGCCAGATGCTTCAGGAACGGGGCGAACTGGCTCTCGGTGTCATTCGCAACCAGTTGGTCGTGGCCGCCACCAGCACCGACCCCGCCAACGCCCTCCTCCGGGGCCTGGCGGAAACCCTCCGGAAGCAGCAGTTGGGTGCAATCCGATTTCTTCCCGGAATCGGCGGGGGTGAGATCACCAGCTTTCTGCGGGCGGTCGCGGGCGAGGGGGAGGCGAACCCGAAGCCTCTGGGCTTGGAGACCGAGTCGCTGGCAGGCCGGTGGCCTCACATCCGGCTCAGCCCTCTCTCGTTCCAAGACCTCGAGATCGCCGGGGAAAGCGACACTGCGGTCCCAGCGGTGCAGCTCTGGCTGAGCCTCGCGGAGGCGGCTCTCGGAGAGGAGTCCGGCGGCGCGGGCAAGGAACCACCGGCTGCGGAGGCCTTGGCTCAGGCGATTAAGGGACATCCCCGCGAAGCGGGATACGACCGAATCATCGTGGACTATCTCGGCAAACTTGGCAGCGAACTCCACACCCAGGGGGAGTCCGCGGCGATCGCGAACCGGCAGCTGACAAGCCTCCTCGGGGCCCTCGAAACCGAGACCATTCAATCGGTCCTAGCCTCGGGGTCCAGCGCCGCACAGCGCAAACAGCTTGTCAACGATGCGACCCGGGGCCTGCCGGCGACGGCGGTATTGGAACTGGTGAAGGCGTCGGCGGGAGCATCACAGGAGACCATCTCCCATTCCCTGCTCCGTATTCTGACCAAACTGGCGGGTCATGCCGAAAGCGGGCCGACCCAGATGGCGGCGGACGCAGACGCCGCACTCCGTGAGGCGGTACGGCAACTCACCAGAGGGTGGACTCTGGACGATCCCAATCCACAGAGCTACCGGCACATGCTGAAGTTGTTGGCTAAGCCGGTGGAGCCCGAACAGGTTAGCATGACGTCGGAGTCGGACGCCGCCCGAATCGTGAGCACCAGTCTCGAGGTCAGTGTCACCGGCGAAGCGGTCTGGCGCGCGGCCGAGGAACTCGTGGAAGAAGGGCGCCTCGACGTTCTGGTCGACTTGGTCGAGCGCGCCCCGACCCCTGAGGCCGGTGTACCGTTCCGCGCCTACTTCGGGAAGCCGGAGCGCGCCCGCCAGTTGTTGGCCGACGACCGCCAGGCACCGCAGGCGGTGGATCGGATGATTGAATGGATGGGGGCGGCCGCGGCTGAGCCCATGCTTGATGCGCTCGAAATGGCCAAGTCCTTGACGGTTCGCCGCCGGCTGCTTTCACGGCTGGAGCGGCTGGGAACCGCGATTGGCCCGCTGATCATTCCGCGGCTGGCACGCGGCGTCTGGTACGTTCAGCGCAACATGCTGGTTCTCGTGGGCACCATGAACCAATGGCCCAGCGGGTTCAATCCCAGCGACTACATCAGCCACACCGACGCGCGGGTGCGTCGTGAGGCGTTCAAGCTTTTGTTTCGAGTGCCGGATCGCAGGGATGAAGCTTTGCGCGCGGGGCTGGAGGATTCCGATGAGCAGATCCTCCACCTTGCCCTGGCTGCCGCGGCCGAAGCCTGCCCCTCGAGCATGGCGCCCCATCTGGTCTTCCTGCTCAGCGAGCACCTTCTCACGCCCGAGGACCGAACCTTCGGCATTCGCGCCTTGGGGGGGTGCCGACACCCCGTGGCGCGTGACTGGATGCTCGATCGCGTCCGAGGCCGGCGCCGGTGGTTTCGCCGACGGCGGCTCGCCACCAAGTCACCCGAGCTCCTCCTGGTGCTCAGTCAACTGCGCCACACCTGGCAAGCGGACCCAACCACCCAAGAAGTGTTGCGGCTGGCCGCGGACAGCGCGGACCCAGAGGTGCGGTCGGCGGGTGCCGGCGGGATGACTACATGAGCGATCCGGTCAAGTTCCTCACCACGCTCGGCCAGGCCTTGGCCACGATGAATTTGTACGCGGACGGCCACCCAGCTCGAGAACGCGGCGGGCGAACCGCTTTTGAGCATCTAGAGGATCTACTCACCACCGACGCCGGTCCCCGCTTCACGTTCCTCGAAGGGGAAATCGTTTATGAGAACCGCGTAGTACGGGAACTCCGCGACTGGGATTGGGCGGCCAAGCTATCGCGGGCCAACATTCAACGCCTCGAGATCCTCAACGGGGTAACGTTCGAGGAGTTTGAACGCTTTCTCCATGACGTGTCGGAGCGACTCGCCGGGGTGACGCCGGCCACTCTCTTTGCTCGGCAGCAAGCCCCGACCCACATTCGCTTTGGCTCGGTGAGCATGAAAGGGTCGGGTGACCTCGATGCGGCCACGGCCGACCTGGCTTCGGGGCCAATCACCTACTCCCTCGAGGAGGAAATCGAAGCCATTCGGATGATCCACGAGGAGGTGAGCGTTCGGGGAACCTTACCGCTCATGGAGGCCGAAGCCGTCGTCCGATCGCTCGCGCTGGCCATGCACACCGAGAGCGACATGGTGTTGCCCCTGCTCGAGCTCAAGGAATTCGACCAGTACACCACCACGCACTGCAGCAACGTCGCGGTGTTGAGCATGGCCCTCGCCGAACACTTGGGTCTAGGTTCACGGGAGGTGCGGGCGCTCGGTGTCGCCGGCCTGCTGCACGATCTGGGGAAAGTTCGCATCCCCAAAGAGGTCCTCACTAAACCGGGGCGGCTCACCCCGGAAGAGCGGACCATCATCGAGACCCATCCGGTGGAGGGGGCCAAAATCATCCTGGCGCGCGAACAGCACCTCGACCTCGCCGCGGTTGTCGCGTATGAACACCATCTCATGTTGGACGGACGCGGCTACCCTCGACTCCACTATGCCCGCCCCGCTCACCACGCCAGTCAAATCGTCCATGTGTGCGACGTGTTCGATGCTCTCTGTACGCATCGACCGTATCGGGAAGCCTGGGCTACGGAAGCCGCATTGGCGCTGCTCGAGGAGGAGTCCGGAACCAGCTTTGTTCCAGATTTAGTCGAGAAATTCGCCGCGATGCTGCGCTCCGCTTCATTGCACCGAATCCCCCTGGAAAACCCCACGATCCGGCTGGGGGGGGTGGCCTAATTGCGATTCGGCCTGGGTGTGGTAGGTTCTGATTGTTGGAGGTCTCTTTCCGGGGAGATTTCTAGGGAATTCCACGACCGAACGATGAAGGAGGGAACAGCATGCAACGAATCTTCACCATCGGCGTCGCGACGGCCATGTTGAGTCTGGCGTTCGCGGTTCCGAGTGTCCACGCCCAAAAGCACGATCAGTATGTCCTCACCGCAAGCGAGGTCGCGGAAAAGCAGGAGATCAAAACGGTGTACGAAGCGATTCGTATGTTGCGACCGCGCTGGCTCCGACCCGTACGCAGCCGAGGCGCCCTGGCCGGGGCGAATTTATCGCGGAAGTCGCCCTCATTCAATGCCGATCGAGATCCCGCTTCGGACGGACGACCGGCACCTGATGCCTCCGCTTCTGCCCCCCCCGCCGCCCAGCCCGGGGATTACTCCGATCCGGAAATGGCCAGTGGTGGGCCCGTGCTCTACGTCGACGACGTCAAACAACCCAACATGGATGAAATGAAAAGCTTCCCAGTATCCCAAGTGATCGAGATGCGGTACATGACGGGGAACGACGCTTCCGGACGTTACGGCGCCGGCCACGAAGGCGGTGCCATTCTGATCAAGACAAATCGATCCAAGTAGCTCCTTCCCAGCGGTTTGGACCGAGGGAACAAAGGGGACGCCGGGTACGGCGTCCCCTTCTTCTTTCGAGGAGCATTGGGTTCCACCTACTTGGTCGGGCCAATCCCGGCCGGTCGGAGCGTTACCTGCAGCTCCGACCGGCCATCAACCACTGCGTCCACCAAGAGGGCGTAGGGCGAGGCGCGAACGCGAAGCACCCGCCCGTGCGCCAACGTGGTCGTGAGATGAACACCGGGCGCGAGATCACGGTTTAATTCTCGCTCCACCACGCGCTGGCCATCCTCGAGAAGATTGACGACCGAAATCCGCACTTTCTGTCGCAAATAGTTCTGAAAGTCTTGGTGCTTGAGCCAGGCAAGTCCACGCACGAAGAGATTGCTCGTCGCCAGATCGAACGCCAAATCCGGCATGTAGAGCTCCGACGTGACGGAATCAAACTGGGGCGTCCCAACCGCATAGAGGTGCCCATCGGCCGGCCCGCTCACCTCCAGACCAATCACGAGTCGACCGTCCCCCAATCCCGACACTTTAATATCCCGAATCTCGAGGTTTCGCCCCGAAACCGACAATCGTTTGCCGCGTAATTTCTCGCGGAGCAAGTCGGTCGTCACGGAGTAGGTCAGCGTCCCTTGGGTGAGGAGCGCCAATTTAGGATTGGTCGGCGTTTCTTCCAGAGGCGGAAGAGGCCGGGTCGTGGGTTGCGGTTGGGGTCCGCTCACGATCCGCGGGAACGCGGACACCCCGACGCCCGAGACCAATCGATTCTTATGGCCTTCGACGGATGCGAGTCGGACGGCCGTGGGATCGATCAACAACCACAGGCTATCGGTCAGACGAATCGGCTGCGAAAGTAGATTCCACACTAACTCCGCCTCCGTTCGTAACGGAAAGGCCATAATTTGCCGGTCCACATCGCGGCCGACCTTTTTCAGAGCGCTGAGTGCGGATTTCACCACCTTATCAGTGAGATCGACATTCGCGGCCGTCACCTTGCATTTATCCCGCTCGGTCTGGGTGAGGGGACGCAGAGTGGGAACTCTGGTCTTGGCCCGAATCGCCCATTCAGGAGTCGGGTTGACGGTAGTGGTGATCGTGATGCGGAGTCGTGGAGCGGGCGAACCAACACCACAAGACCCGGTGAGGGTCGGCAGTAACGGCGGTTTGTACCACCCTTTCGCGCGATAGTGAACCACCGCAGAAATCGTGACGGTGCGGCCATCCACTGTCACGTCAAATGGTCCGCGCGAGGCTTCGAACGCATAAGTCAAGCGTTTCGAGTCCGGTACCTTCATGCGTTCGTTCATGTTCCCAAGATCCTTGGGAACGGAGCTTTCCATCCATTCCAGTGCCGGCTGGAGGTCATACGAGACGGGGACGGTGATTTCGGAGAGGGCCGGGCTCGGCATCCTGTCGACCCAGCCGGTGCGAGCCAACGGAGGCGGGGCGTCAATCCGTTCGGCGCTGGTGCAGCCGGCGGCCGCAAGCGACAGGGTAGCCATCACCTGTACCCCAGGCGTAAACCCGCGCAATCGACCCATGTTCAAGACTAGACCCCGGACCGCGAAGAGTCCAGGAAGCCAGAACTTGGCGCGGAACGGGTCAGGAGCCGGACTGAAAGCCCCCCGTTGCGGGTCCGCAACCGCGAGGTCAGCGCCAATTGGGTGTGACGCACGAGGTCATCTCCGGACATGAGCAGGGCGATCTCCCATCCCTCGAAGCGAGTATGGACCACTTGGCCTAAGCGCGCGAAGAGATCGCGGAGCTTGGCCTGGTCCCCAACGCGGAGACCGTAGGGTGGATTCGTGATCAGCCACCCGTGGGGCCCAGGAGCCCGAATCGCGGACAGCGGAGCCTGGCGAAACTCTATGTCCGCCGCAACGTCGGCTCGTACGGCGTTGGACACCGCAGCCTCGATCGCACCCGCATCTCGATCCGATCCCCAAATCGTTGCGCCAGAAGCAGGCAGGATCGCCGATTCGGCCCGATCGCGTACCGACGCCCAGACGGCCGAATTGAAGGTGGGCCACTCTTCGAATGCAAAACGCCGACGCCGCCCAGGAGGAATCCGGCGGGCCAGCATCGCGGCTTCGATCGGAATCGTCCCCGACCCGCACATCGGATCGAGGAGCGGCGAGCGCTCGTCCCAGCCGGCACCGAGAATCATCGCGGCAGCAAGCGTTTCCCGAAGCGGAGCTTTCGCGGTGGCGAGGCGGTACCCCCGACGATGGAGGAGGGCACCGGAGCTGTCGAGACTGATGGTGCACTCATCGTGGACCAGACGCACAAGGAGGAGGGTCGGAGCCGACCCGACCGAGTCGTCCACCGGCTCGTCGTCGTCGCTCTCGCGATCATTTCCCGCCAGGTGCACACCGGCCACCGCGCTCATGACGACACTCGCCACCCGCTCGGCGACGGCGCGGTGGTGATAGAGCCGTGATTTGCGGGCGGTGACTCGCACGAGGAGCAAGGCGCCTGACGCAATCAGTTCGGGCCACCGAACCCGTCGCGTGTGGCGTTCCAGCTCGTGAAAGGCGGCGGCGTGAAAAGAAGCGAGGCGTACCACCAGGCGATTCACGGTCCGAAGCTGCAAATTGGCCGCGTACAACTGAGCCGTCGTCGCCCGGAACGACACCCCACCAGGTTCGGTGCCCTGGT
>JANYKV010000092.1 GCA_025358055.1 Gemmatimonadota bacterium | reverse complement strand
CGCTAGGACAGCAAGTCGCCGGTCTAGGGGCCTATGCGGTCCTGGACAATCATCTGTACGGTGAATTCAGCCTCTACCGGTCCGCGTTCCAAGGCGGGCCCCATCCGCCGGACTCGACCGCCAGCAACACGATTCACAGCGTATCGCCATATTGGCGGGCCTACTATGAGCATCCGATCGGGGAGCGCGGAAATCTGATGATCGGCACCATGGGAATGAGTGCGACGATCTACCCCGTCGGGGTGACGGGCCTCACGAACCGATTTACCGATATCGCGTTCGACGCGCAATTCGAGCACCGTTTGGGTGAGGGCGGCAATTTCAGCGCGCACGCGATCTGGATTCATGAACAACAGAAGCTGGCCGGCGATGTCGACGCGGGGCTTGCCGCCAATCTGGAGAACAAGCTCCAAACCCTTCGAATCGACGCGTCCGCGTATACCCGCTCCCGCATTGGGTTCACCGCGGGGTACTTTTCCACCACGGGCGATTCAGATGTCGTACGGTATGCTCCGGGCGAGATCTCGGGGTTTGCCGCGGGGAGCCCCAATTCGAGCGGCTTCATCGGCGAGATTTCGGCCCTCCCGTGGCTCAACACGAGGTTCTCGCTCCAATACGTCCACTACACTAAGTTCAATGGCGCGAGTCTCAACTACGACGGCGCGGGTCGGAATGCGAAGGACAACAACACGCTGTACCTTCTCACGTGGCTCGTGTTCTGATGAGGTCGATCATCCGCCCGGCTATTGGGGGGCGCTGGTCGTCCGCGGCAACCTGGAGGGTGGATGCGGCTCCTGAAGAGTGGTGGTCTGGCCTCCGTTCTGATGATCTTAGGTCTGGGGATGCATCCGCTACGGTTGGTCAGGGCGCAAGCCCCCGCGACACCCGCCCTAGCGGACAGTGTGGCTTCTCGCCAGAAGGTGATCGATGCGGGCCGGGGTATCTTCCACGGGGGAGGAACCTGTTTTGCGTGCCACGGCCCCAACCTCGAAGGGACGGCCGTCGCCCCCACTCTTCGAGCGCACAAGTGGCGGACCGGAGACGGGAGCATCCCGGCCATCATCGGCATCATCCGCAATGGAGTGCCGAACACAGCGATGGTCTCGCATCCGGGGAACATCAATGAAGAGGAAGTCACTCGGGTGGCCAGCTATGTATGGGCGGTGAGTCGGGGGCTGGTCAAGCCGTAATCCCAGACGCCGCATGAAAGGGGAAGAAATGGAAGAGCCTCCGCAGTCGGAGGCTCTTCTCGTTGAGTCTATCTTAAGCGGATGAGGTCTTTCTCGCGGAGCCGCGGAGTTGCGACGAGGGGCCTCCGCACTCGCACTTGTTGGGCGAACTGGAGGTGGCCATGTTCCTCACCTACCCTAGCGTCCGGCTGTCGGTTTCTCCGCGACTCAGAGCCTGCTCGCCAACCTCAGGGTGAGGCGCCATGACTTATTCGCCCGATGATTCCCGCTACGCCAATCCAGGCTTCTATCGCCGTTGCGGTCGGTCTGGGGTCACCCTCCCGCTGGTCTCGCTGGGCCTCTGGCATAATTTTGGCGCAACGGATTCCTACAGCAACGCCCGCGCCTTGGTGTGCCGAGCTTTCGACTTGGGCATCACACATTTTGACCTTGCCAACAACTACGGTCCGCCCGAAGGCACGGCGGAAGAGACCTTTGGGCGCATACTCCGTGAGGATCTTGGACGATGGCGCGACGAGATGATCGTCACTACGAAGGCTGGGTACTACATGTGGCCTGGCCCTTATGGCGAATGGGGCTCACGCAAAAGCATGTTGGCGTCGCTCGATCAATCGCTGAAACGGATGGGTCTTCCTTACGTTGACATCTTCTATTCCCACCGCCCCGACCCTCATACGCCGCTCGAGGAAACGATGGGGGCGCTCGCGCATGCGGTTCGAAGCGGGAGGGCGCTCTATGTGGGCCTGTCGAACTACAGACCTGCCGAAACCGCTGCAGCGGCGACACTACTCCGCGCCATGGGTACACCGTGCCTGATTCATCAACCGCGGTACAATATGCTGGATCGCTGGGTCGAACCGCAGTTGCTCGCGACCCTCGCGCAAGAACAGATCGGTGCGGTGGTCTTTTCGCCGCTGGCCAAGGGATTGTTGACCAACCGCTACTTTAGCGGCATTCCCGCCGATTCGCGCGCGCACCGTGACCCCAGGTTTCTTCGCGCGGCCGACATTACCGACGACGTTCTCGGGAAGACCAAACAGCTCAACGATGTCGCCAAATCACGCGGACAAACGTTGGCTCAGATGGCTCTGGCGTGGGTGCTGCGCCATCCAACTGTCACGAGCGCGCTCATCGGAGCGAGCCGAGTGAGTCAGCTCGACGACTGCGTGGGCGCAACCCGCCATCTCGCGTTCGCCGCCGAGGAGCTGACGTTGATCGAGAGGATTCTCGCGGCCTAGAGAAGGCCACCACTCGCGGCCGAGCCGCGGCTTTAGCCGCGAAGGCGCCGAGGAGTGTTGGTCAGCGCGTCGCCGCCGTTTGGATGAACGCCCCGACGTCCCGCTTGAGCTGAATCAGCGAGGGCAAGTGGATATACATCATGTGCCCCGCTTCGTAGTGCCCGGTCGTCAGGTGCGCCCGCAGGCTGGGGTCGAGCCGCATGTGTGCGAGAGTATACTCCGCCGCGAAGTATGGTGTCGCGGCGTCGTAGTATCCGAACGCCACGAACAGTCGCATGTGCGGGTTCTTCGCGAACGTACCGCGGAGCACCTCTCCGACGTCCACATATTCGTTATCGGACCCGAAGTCCCAGCGGCTTCCGATGCCTCCGCCCAGGATGTAATACTCGAGGTCGCTTTTGTAGCCGAGCTCGGATCGCACATACTGGTTGAACGCGGCGGTGTACGGCGGGCGAATCGCGGCCATGCTGGGATCGAAGTCGGGCCGTTCCGAACCTTGCAATGCATCGATCCCCTTGAACCGGGAGTCCAATCGGCCCACAGTTCGGTTCTGGTCTCGGAGGAGCTCTTTGTCGAAGCGGGACAGTTCGATCCGGAGGTTGCTGTTGCGAATGAATGGTTTGTCGAGTCCCGTGTACCGTGACAGGTGGTCGACGACCTTCTCCCGCTCTTCCGCGCTCAGCAGGTCTCCCTTGGCCAAGGCGACGAGGTAGTCGCTCGCGGCCCATCGCTCCACCTCGTCCAAGGTCTTCCGAAGACTCGGTTGCAGGTCCGGTCCAAGTTTCTTGTGGTACCAGGCGGTTGCAGCGTAGGTCGGCAGGTACATGGCATATGGCAGGTCATTGCCGGTGCCGAAGTCGGCCGTCCCGAAATTCAAGATCGTGGAAATGAGAACGATGCCGTTCAAGGCAATTCCGTGATCCACCAGGTATCCCGAAAGCGCTGCGGCGCGCGTGGTTCCATAGCTCTCCCCGACGACGAAGAGGGGCGACGACCAGCGTTCGTTGCGAGTGAGGTAGAGTCGAATGAACTCGCCCACCGACTGAACGTCCCCGCGGAGGCTCCAAAATTTCTTACCCAATTCCGGTGTTCCGGCCCGGCTGAAGCCCGTCCCCACCGGGTCGATGAACACCAGGTCAGTTTGCTCGAGCCAGGTGTGCTCGTTGTCCACCAGCTCGTAGGGGGCGGCCGGCATCCACCCCTCGTCCTCCATCCGGACCCGTTTGGGTCCGAGTGCGCCGAGGTGGAGCCAAACCGAGGCGGAGCCCGGGCCACCGTTGAAGGAGAACATGAGGGGCCGGCGCGCCGAACCGCCGACCGGGGCGTCCAGCGTATAAGCCATGAAGAAGATCTGGGCCTCGGCCACGCCCGCCTCGCTCTTCAGCGGCATCATCCCCGCCGTGACCGTGTACTTGAGCGACCGGGTGCCGACCCGAATCTCGTGATGGGTCACCGACAATTTTTCGTCGACCGACAGCGGTGCGGCAGGCGCGGGCTTCATCGAATCGGTGCGGGCCGAGTCGGGGCGCGCCGGGCGGGATGCCGGTGGATTCTGCAAGAACCACAGGGCGGCAAATGCCAACAGCATGGTGACCTCGGGGGAAGGGGAAACTCGCGCGAGTGAATCTGCCTAAATATATTCACCCTATGAAGTCTTTCGCCCACCTCGCGGTCGCCCTCTCACTCGTCTCGTCATGCCGCGCGCGGCCGGACCAGTCCAGGGCCTCGGGCGAGACGGATTCTACTTCCACGCCGGCGTGGCTCGCCAGCCGGGCGCGGGAGCAGGCGGATACTGCGCGCGGCTCAGCCACCTTTCATGCATTCGCGTTTCACGATGCCATCGAGGCCAGCGGCATCACCTTTCGGCATCGTATCGTCGACGATGCGGGCAAGGACTACAAACGGGTTCACTACGATCACGGAACCGGAATCGCGGCCGCCGACGTGGACGGCGACGGATTGATCGACGTGTATTTCGTGAATCAACTGGGTTCGAGCGAACTATGGAAAAACACCGGCGGAGGACACTTCACCAACATCACCGACCAGGCCGGGTTGCGGGTCGAAGGACGCATCGGGGTGGCAGCCGCGTTCGCTGACATCGACAATGACGGTGACCCAGATTTGTTCATCACCACCGTCCGGGGCGGCAACATGCTTTTCGAAAACCTCGGGGGAGGCAAGTTTCGCGATATCACGGCGCAGGCCGGTGTGGGATACGTCGGCCACTCATCCGGCGCGGTGTTTTTCGACTTTGACAACGACGGGTTGGTCGACCTGTTCGTCGCGAACGTGGGGAACTACACGACGTCCGCCCGCAATCCACAAGGTTTCTATGTTGGCCGGGAGGACGCTTTCAAAGGGCATCTCCATCCGGACCGGGCCGAGGCGAGCATTCTCTATAAGAACATGGGAGGAAATCGGTTCAAGGATGTAAGCCGCGAGACCGGCTTGGTCGATGTGAGCTGGAGTGGAGATGCGACCCCGATCGACGTCAACGAGGACGGGTATTTGGATCTGTACGTCCTCGACATGCAGGGCGAGAATCATTTGTGGCTCAACGACCACGGGAAGCGGTTCCACGATGCAACCGCGCAGTACTTTCCCAAGACCCCCTGGGGCGCGATGGGAGTTAAGGCATTTGACTTCAACGGCGATGGGCGAGTCGACCTGTTCGTGACCGACATGCACTCCGACATGTTCGTCAACGTGCCGCCGACGGACGGCCCGGCGGAAAACCGGAAGGTGGATTCCGCCGGAGTCGCTGCCGACTTCATACTGAACGGGAAGGGGAAAGCCATCTTCGGCAACGCCCTCTTCGCCAATCGTGGGGCAGGGCGCTTCGAAGAAGTGTCGGATGCGATCGGTGTGGAGAATTACTGGCCCTGGGGACCGAGCGTCGATGATCTCAACGCCGATGGGTGGGAGGATATCTTCATCGCGTCGAGCATGAACTTCCCGCACCGGTACGGAATCAACACGGTCTTGCTCAACGAGGCCGGCAAGCATTTCTTGCGGAGTGAATTCTTGCTGGGGATCGAGCCGCGTCGAGGGGGGGTGACGGAACAACCGTGGTTCACGCTCGACTGCAAGGGAGCGGATGCGGGAAATCCGTTCTGCAGTGCGTGTCGCCGGCCCGGCCCGGCCCGAGCCGAGTGCCAACATGTTGATTCCGCTGGGCGTTTCACCTTTATGGGCTCGCGCGGTACCCGGTCCGCGGTGATCTTCGACGTCGACAATGACGGCGACCTCGATATCATTACGAATGAATTCAATGCCCCGCCGCAGGTCCTGCTGAGCGATCTCAGCACTCGCCGCCAGGTGCATTGTCTGGTTGTCCGCCTCCGGGGCACCCACAGCAATCGTGAAGGCCTCGGCGCCCGGGTGACCCTTGTGCTGCCGGATGGCCGGCGCCTGCTCAAAGTGATGGACGGTCGTTCGGGCTACCTGTCGCAGAGCGTGTTGCCCTTGTATTTCGGGCTCGATCAGCAGACCACCGCCCAACGACTCGAGGTGACCTGGCTCGGCGGCCGGCCCCAAGTTGTCGAAGGGCCCTTCGCGTCCGGGCAAACCATCGATGTCGTGGAGACGGAGCCGCCCGCTACGCGGTGAGTAGGCCGCCCCGGATCAAGATGTCGCGGAGCGTCTTGCGGTCGGCTTCGTCAAGCGGGAGTAGGGGAAGCCGAGGCACCCCACCGTAGCCGCCCAGGAGATCCATCGCCGCCTTGAGCCCCGCGACCCCAAAACGCGCCGTGACCGCGGTGTTCACCTCGATCAAAGGCCATTGGATCCGACGGGCTTCGACAAAGTCCGCGGCGTGAAACCGGGCCAAGAGCCGCGCCAAGGGACCTCCCGCGATATTCGCGACCGCCGCGATGGCGCCGACTGCGCCGACCGCGAGCGCGGCCAGGAAGAATCCACCGGACCCCGCGACGATCTGAAACTCCGGGGGAACGTTCGCGCACATGCGGCCGATCTTGGTGATGTCGCCCCCACTGTCCTTGAGCCCGACGATATTGGGATGATCCGCCAGGCGGATGACGGTTTCGGCGGGGAGGTCCACTCCAGTGTTCGCCGGAACACTGTAAAGAAGCACCGGAATGGGAGACGCATCCGCCACGAGACGATAGTGGTGCTCCAAGGCGGCGGGGGTCATCCTGGCCTTGAAATACCCTGGTGTCACGACGATGGCGACATCAGCCCCGAGTTGGGCCACCTGCCTGGTGAGCGCGATGGTGCCTCGCGTGGATTCCAGGCCGGACCCGGCGATCAACAGTCGCCCGTCCGGTATGACAACCCGGGCCAGCCGGATCACTTCAAGTCGTTCCTCGAGGGTGAGTGACGAGAATTCGCCGTTCGACCCCCCCATGACGTATCCCGCTAGGGGTTCGACATTGAGGGCCTCTAAATTTGCCCGGAGCTGACCGAAGGCGACATCTCCGTTCGGTTCAAAGGGTGTGGTTACGGGCGGAAAGATGCCGGCCAACGAGGGTCTGGTCATTCCGAGGCTCGTCATGGTCTGGGGTGGAGATACCGCGCTCGCGAGGAAGCTAGCCGGGCCCGATTCGACGGGGAACCCGGGCCCCTGGTGAACCGAACCGCTCCCGGACGGTCCGGGGTTCCGGTCCTGGCGGGGCCGCGACCGAGCACCCAAATTTCGTCGATGCGTTCAACCTGCTCCCTCCACGAGGAATCGGATGCCCGTTCGTATTCTCAACCAATCTGAAGTCGAATCCCTGCTTACCATGGACGATTGTATTCACGTCATGGAAGAGGCCCTTACCACGCTCGCCGAAGGCGATGCCATCCAGCCTTTGCGAAGCATCCTCCGGATGCCCAACCTCAAAGGAGCGTTCGGCGTGATGCCTGGGGTGATCGAGCGCCCGGCCGCATTCGGTCTCAAAGCGATTTCGGTGTACCCCGCGAATCACGGGACCGAATATGACTCGCACCAGGGGGCAGTGCTTCTTTTTGAGCCGGTGCACGGGAGCCTCGCCGCGATTCTCGATGCGAGTTCCATCACCGCCATTCGCACTGCCGCCGTGTCGGGGGTCGCGACCATTCTGCTTGCCCGCCGCGACGCGGGGGATCTGGCCATTCTCGGCTCGGGGGTCCAGGCCGATACGCATCTGGATGCCATGCGGGCCGTTCGGGATCTTCGCCGGGTCAGAACTTGGAGCCGGAACACTCACCACGCGACGGATTTCGCGAAGCGGGCCCGATCGCGACACGGCCTCGCCGTCGAGGTGATGCCGACTGCCCAAGCCGCCGTAACCGGGGCCGATCTCATCTGCACGGTGACCGGCGCCAAAGATCCGATCCTAGCCGGCGAATGGATCATGCCTGGCGCCCACATCAATGCCGTGGGGTCGAGCATGCGAGACGCGCGGGAATTGGATACCGCGGCCGTGGTGCGGTCCCGGTTGTTTGTCGATCGACGCGAGTCCGCGCTCCATGAGGCCGGCGACTTCCTCATCCCCCGCGCGGAGGGCGCCGTGACGGACGCGCATATCCTCGGGGAGCTCGGCGACCTGTTGCTCAATCGCGCCACCGGTCGCGAAGGCCCCGCCGACATCACGCTCTTCAAATCCCTCGGCTTGGCGATCGAAGACGTTGCGGTCGCCCGTCACGTTTGCACCATGGCCCAGGAGCGGGGCGTCGGCTTGGTCCTGGACTTGGGCGGGCAGCGTGGCACGCACCCTTAAGCCGATTCCTTTTGAGGCGATTCTCGAGGCCCAGACCCGCCTGGTGGGCACGGCGGTTCGCACGCCTCTGGTCCGGCTGAACGTCGACTCTTCGCACGAGATTTGGCTCAAGCTGGAGAATCTGCAGCCG
The DNA here is from genome assembly GCA_025358055.1 of Gemmatimonadota bacterium. Taxonomy (GTDB): domain Bacteria; phylum Gemmatimonadota; class Gemmatimonadetes; order Gemmatimonadales; family GWC2-71-9; genus JANYKV01. Next base: position 14,860 of record JANYKV010000092.1, on the reverse strand, counting down.
ATCGGCTCGTTCAAGCTGCGCGGAGCCGGGAACGCGATGGCCGCCGCGTCGCCGATGGCGCTCGCGCAGGGGGTCTACACCGCGAGTGCCGGCAACATGGCTCAGGGAGTCGCGTATTGTGCGCGGCGCTTGGGTGTCCCGTGTACTGTGGTCGTGCCGGATCACGCGCCGGCCACGAAACTCGAGGCCATCGCCCGCCTGGGCGGAAGCGTTCGCAAGGTTCCCTTCGAAACATGGTGGCAGATTCTTGTCGACCATCACTTCCCGGGTCTCGAGGGTCTGTTCATCCACCCCGTGTCCGATCCCCTCGTGATGGCGGGCAATGGAACCATCGGCCTCGAAATTGCCGATGAGCTGCCGCAGGTCGGTACCGTGCTCGTCCCGTTCGGCGGTGGTGGGCTGGCGTGCGGCATCGCCTCGGCGCTTCGGCACCGGAGTCCTCGGGTGAAAATTCTCGGCTGCGAGGTCGAGACTGCCGCACCCCTCAGTATCTCGCTGGCGCAGCACGCGCCGCAGACAATCGCGTACACGCCGAGCTTTGTGGACGGCGCCGGCTCCAAGAGTATCCTTCCGGATATGTGGCCTTTGGTGCATCAGCTGGTGGATGGGGCCCGGGTGGTTTCGCTTCGCTTGGCGGCCGATGCTGTACGACTGCTCGCCACGCGCAATCGCATCATTGCCGAAGGGGCGGGGGCTCTGTCGGTTGCCGCGGCGCTCTCAGATTCCGATCTCGAAGGTCCGGTGGTTTGTATCGTGTCGGGCGGCAACATCGATGCGTCGAAGCTGGTGAAAATCCTGAACGGTGATATTCCCTAGCAGGTTGCTGAAATGCTCACCCTTGTCGTCCCGAGCCGCGCGAGGGATCTCAAATCCCTCCCGGGCAGGCTTTCAAAGATGCTTGACCTGAGATTCCTCGGTCGCTGTGCTCTCTCGGAGTGACAAACCTGGAGTTTCAGCATCCGGGCTAGAGACGCACCGTTCACCCGAAGAAGGGCCGAATGTCCTCCGGCGTTTCGATCCGAGTATACTCCGATCAATCCACCTCAAACCACGCGAGCCAATGCCCTTCCAACTCAATCCTTATCGTGACGCCAGCCGTTGGGACCTCCGGGACATGCTTGAGGTGCGGGCTTTTCTTCGGACCTTGCCGGGGTACGCGCCGACTCCGCTCCATGAGCTGACCGGGCTGTCGCGGGCCCTCGGGCTCGGGAGCCTCTATATAAAGGACGAATCGGCTCGGTTCGGGCTGGAGGCGTTCAAGGGGGTTGGTGCGGTGTGGGCCATGTCTCGGCTGTTCGCGAGCGGAGCGCGCCCGAAGATGGTTTCGAGTGCCACCGATGGGAACTGGGGCCGGAGCCTTGCCTGGGCAGCCGGTCGGCTCGGGATTTCGGCCGTGATCTACGTCCCCTCGCACACGGTGCCGGCCCGGATCGAAGCGATCGAGCGTGAAGGCGCGACGGTCCGGCGAGTTCAGGGGACTTATGACGACGCCGTGCGCCAATGCGCCCACGACTCCGCCAGTGAGGGATGGCAGCCCGTATCGGATACCTCGTACGAGGGATACACCGAAATTCCCAGCTGGGTCATGGACGGCTATGATGCGATCTTCCAAGAGGCGGACGAGCAGCTGCACGTCCGCGGCCTTCCGGCCCCGAACGTAGTGCTGATTCAGGGGGGATGTGGTGGGCTCCTTGGCGCCGCGACCCGCCATTTTCGGAGCCAGGGCGAGCCCTGCTACCTCGTGAGCGTCGAGCCGGTCGAGGCCGATTGCCTTTTGGCCTCGTGTCGTGCGCCTGGCGGGGCACGGACCGCGTCCTCCGGCCGACTCGAGACGGTCATGGCAGGACTCAACTGTGGTGAGGTGTCCCTGGTGGCTTGGCCCGACATTCGCCGCGGCGTTGATCTGTTTCTGTCGATTGAGGACGAGGACGCCGCCCGGGCGATGCGCCGTCTGGCTCGGCCGACTCCACCGGATCCCGTGATCGTTGCGGGAGAGTCTGGCGCGGCCGGGCTCGCCGGTCTGCTCGCGCTGTTTCACGCGCCGCACCTGACCCACCTCCGAACCCAGATTCCGCTGGGGCGAGGGAGCCGCGTCATGGTGTTGAACACTGAAGGCGCCACCGACCCTGCCGGCTACGAACGACTGGTCGGCGTTCGGCCCCCCACCCCCTGATACTCGAGACGTTCATGCGCTTCCGACCGACGGTATGTTGGGCCTGGATTGTCGTGGTGGCCGGAGGCGCATGTGAACGCCCGGCCGGCCCGCGGCCCGATCAGGTGATGCTACTCGGCGACGCCGTGGTCGAGGATACTTTGGCTCCTCCCACGGAGGTCGCGACGGACTCGGTGCTCCTGACGGGGCACAGTGGCGATGTCCGCAATTGGCCCATGTACGGCGGCGACTATTCTCAAATGCGGTACTCGCCCCTCGATGAGATCAATGTCGAAACGGTTCGTCGCCTTCGCCCCTCCTGGATCTTTCAGACCGGCGTCGCGGAGTCGTTTCAGTCGACGCCTGTGGTGGTGGGCCGGGACATGTACATCACGACCCCCATGGCCGAGCAGATGCAATCAGTCATCAAGCTCGACGCACAAACCGGCCGGAAACGCTGGGCGCGATCCTTTCGGCAAGGAACCACGATCTTTTGCTGCGGCCCGAACAACCGAGGCGTTGCCGTGAGCGGCCGCCGCGTATTCTTGGCAACACTGGATGCGCGGCTGATTGCCTTGGATGCGGACAGCGGCAAAGTCTTGTGGGAATCATCCGTCGGTGACCCCACCAAAGGGTACGGGAACACATCCGCTCCGATCGCGTTCCACGGCAAGGTCTACATCGGCACATCGGGCGGTGAGTGGGCAACTCGAGGGTTTCTCAAGGCGTTCGATGAGGCGACCGGGAAACTGGTGTGGACCTGGTATACGATCCCCTCGCCGGAGGATGGAGGCTGGTGGGGTCCGTGGACCGAAAAGGCGCCGGGGAGTGACTCTTCGTTGCATCGGAACATCCCCCAAGAAAGAACGGACTCCGCAAGATTCGGGGATGCCTGGAAACGAGGCGGCGGCCCGATTTGGATGCCCGCCTCGGTTGATCCAGCCCTAGGCCTGCTCTATGTGGCGATTGGAAATCCCAATCCGGATTACAGCGGTGTGGCCCGCCCCGGTGACAACCGGTGGACCGCGTCGATCTGCGCGATCAAGGCTGAGGAGGGCACGAAAGCATGGTGTTTCCAATTCATGCCGCACGATGTCTGGGACTACGACGGCACGAGTCCGCCGTTTCTCTTCGAGCTGGAGAAAGACGGGCGGAAGATCCCCGCCGCGGGCGTATTCACGAAGGTGGGATGGCTGTATGTCCTCGACCGACGCGACGGAACACTCATCACCCGGTCGGATAATTACGTTCGGCATCTGAACCTCTTCCATGTCCCCGGCAAGGATACCGTCCTGATCGCACCCGGAAGCGCCGGCGGCACCAATTGGTCGCCGGGAGCGTTCAACCCCCGAGTGCGGCTGGCCTTCTCCGCCAATCTGGATTGGCCCATGGCCACCGTGTCACACGACGGAAAGCCCTGCTTGGAGGGTGCTGAGTGCATCGGAAGTGACATCGCAATCCAGCCGGGCGCGCTAGCGCCGAATTGGGGGAACGTAAGTGCCGTGGACCCCGCCACCGGGAAGATCGCTTGGCAGCAGCGGACTCGCGTCCCCCTGATCGGTGGTGTTCTCACCACGGCCGGCAATCTGGTGTTCGCGGGGCAATCGGACGGATCGTTCGATGCCTGGCAAGCCGAGACGGGCCAACACGTGTGGCAGTTCCGGACCGGGGCGGGGTGCAACGCCGCTCCCATGACGTATCGGGCCGGCGGCAAACAATTCGTCGTGATTGCCTGCGGCGGGAGCTTCATACTCCGCCGCTCCCAGATCGACAGTCCCTCGGGCGATGCGTTGATCGCCTTTGCGCTGCCATGAGCCGGCTCGCGAGTTGGGTGCTGGGCACTACCCTGTTCGCCACGCCTCAGGTACCGGCTCGACCCGGCCAACCGGACTGGCTGCGATGGGATCCAAAGACCAAGACCGTGCAGCTCACGGTGGTCGCCGGGCTGGACCGATCCAACAACGGATGGAACTTCAACGGCTATGCCCGGGGCGCGATGACGGTCGCCGTACCCTTGGGAACACGGGTAAAGGTGTTCTTTGTGGTCCGAGATGGGGGGGCCACCCATAGTGTTGGCGTGGTGGTCCCCGTGACGCCGGTGCCGAGCGCCGGCGATGGGGTCCGGCCCGCATTCACCGGCGCGACCTCGGTTCCGTTCGTCCGCGGTAGCGCGGTGGGACCGACGCAGTCGTTCGAATTCAACGCCGATAAGGTTGGAACCTTTTGGCTCTTCTGTGGGGTGCCTCCCCACGGCCAAACCGGAATGTGGGATTACTTCAAGGTGGCGCGCGGCCTCGCGGCGCCTCGAGTCGAGGTGAAACGAACATGAGAAACAGCTTCGTAGGCATGGGACTTCTCGTTGCCGTTGCAGCGACCTCGGCCGAAGGCCAGGGGCGCCGGCCGATGGGCACCTATGACGTGGTCATCGAGGGCGGCCGCCTCATCGACGGAACGGGTCGTCCGGCTCGCGCGGCCGATATCGCGGTTCGCGACGGTTGGATCGTGCGGGTGACACCACCGGGCGGCCTCCGAAATGACCAAGCGACGATCCGCCTCGATGCCAAGAATCTCGTCGTCTCTCCGGGATTCATCGATGTGCACAGCCACACGGTGGATCAGGTCGTGGAGCCGAGCCATCGCTTCAACGAAGCCGCGATCCGGCAGGGGCTCACGACGGTGGTGGGCGGCCCGGATGGTGGATATGACCCAACCATCATGCGAGCTGTGATCGATTCGCTCGGAGTCCATGGCGCCGGGACCAACGTCGCATTGTACGTCGGCCACAACGGCATTCGCGAGGCCGTGCTGGGCCGGGCGAAGCGTGCACCAACGGCCGAGGAGCTGGCTAAAATGAAAGCCATGGTGCGCGATGGCATGGAACTCGGCGCGGTGGGGTTCTCGTCGGGCCTCATGTATGAACCAGGCATGTTCAGCACTACAGATGAGGTGGTGGAACTCGCCAAGGCCGTCGCCCCGTTTCATGGGATCTATGATTCGCATGTCCGCGATCCTGGCCGGCACCTCCTCGACTCCGACCGCGAGTGTATCGAAATTGGCGAACGCGCCGGGATCGGGCCCAAAATTGCGCACGAAAAGGCCGTGGGGTTAGAGAACGCCGGGGTGATTCGCGAGGTAATCCGTATGGTCGAAGCTGCTCGGGCGCGTGGCGTCGACGCCGTCACCGACCAGTACCCCTATGATGGCGCGGCAACCGCGCCCCTTGAAGCGCTGATCGTCGTACCTCCTTCTCTCCGTTCGAAGATTGATTTCGACCCGGAAAGGGCGCGGAGCGATCCAAGTCGGGTCGCGACTATGATGGCAAACCTCCGGTCGGCCCTCAAGGACCCCGAGCTTCGCAGGGCCCTCAAGGGCCCGAGTGAGAACGGTGTGGATGGCGGATTCGCGTGGCTCAAGGCCACTGGCTATTCCAGCATGCGGATTACCACGAGCCGAGACAAGCCCCAGATTGTGGGCAAGTACCTTTCCTTGCTCGCGGCCGAACGGAAGATGGACCCGTTTGACTTAGTAGCCGACCTGATCGCGGACTCGAAAGAATCGATTGGCATTACACTGGGGGCGGTCAAGGAAGCGGACGTGCGTGCGCTGCTGGTCCAACCGTGGAACATGATTGCGAGCGACGGAGGCTATGTTGATGAGGAGGAGGCCCGGTCGGGGCATCCGCGATCTACCGGCACATTCCCCCGGGTGCTCGGTCACTACGCCCGGGATCTTAAACTGCTGAGCTTGGAGGAGGCCGTCCGGAAGATGACTTCGTTGCCGGCCGACTACGTAGGGTTGCATGACCGCGGGCGCGTCGCCGAGGGACAAGCGGCGGACCTCGCTATTTGGGATCCACGGACCATCGCGGATAAGAGCACCTGGGCCGAGCCTGGTAAATTCGCGGTCGGAATGCGCGACGTGCTTGTGAGTGGCGTGCCGGTTCTCCGAGCGGGGAAGATGACCGGCCAAGCGCCGGGACGATATTTGCGAGCGCGAAGATGAAACGTCGGTTCACCCAGCCAGAAACCATTTCATTTCGGAGGCACATATGTCAGGCCTGATGCCCATTAATCTCAAACGCTGGGTCGATGAGCACCGCGACTTGCTCAAGCCGCCGGTCGGCAACAAAATGATCTGGCAGAATTCCGACTTCATGGTCATGGTCGTCGGAGGGCCGAACCAGCGGAAAGATTTTCACGTGGAGGACGGCGAGGAGTTCTTCTTTCAGGTCGAAGGAGACATCGTCCTCCGGATCATCGAGGATGGCCAGGTGCGTGAGGTTCCGATTCGGGAAGGGGAAATGTTTCTCTTGCCAGCCGGAATTCCGCATTCCCCCCAGCGCCCGGCGAACACGGTGGGACTGGTGATCGAGCGGCAGCGCCTTGAGGGCGAGAAGGATCACCTTCGATGGTTTTGCGATAAATGCGGGACGGTGCTCCACGACAGTAATTTCCAGCTGGTGGACTTGGGCAAGCAACTCAAGCCGATCATCGAACAATTCTACCAGGATGAGGTTCGCCGCACCTGTACGAAGTGCGGCCACGTGATGCAGGTGCCGGCGCCGGCCGCCACGGCGAAATAGTCCGGTCGCCCGCGCGTGAAGATCGATCTGCACACGCATATCCTACCGCCCTCGTGGCCTTCGTTGCGCGAACGGTACGGGTATGGCGGGTTTCCTGAAATCACGCATGTAGCGCCGTGCCGGGCCAGGATCGTGGTGGATGGACAACCCTTTCGTGAAATTGACGACAGTTGCTGGGACTCGGCGCGGCGATTGGCCGACTGTGATCGCGATGGGGTGGCGGTGCAGGTGCTGTCCACCGTTCCCGTGATGTTTTGCTATGGGGCCAAGCCGGCCGATGGCCTCGACTTGGCGCGCTTGCTGAACGATCATCTGGTGACCGTCGTGTCGGGCGCGCCCACGCGGTTCGTCGGACTCGGCACCGTCCCATTGCAGGACCCGGGCCTCGCCATTCGGGAGCTGGAACGGTGTATAAAGGAGTTGCATCTCCCGGGTGTGCAAATCGGGTCGCATGTCAACACCTGGAATCTGGACGCGGCTGAGCTGTTCCCCTTTTTCGAATGCGCTGCCGAGCTGGGGGCCGCCGTCTTCATCCATCCTTGGGAAATGCTGGGGAAGGACCGGCTCTCTAAGTATTGGCTGCCGTGGCTGGTGGGTATGCCAGCCGAAACCTGCGCCGCGATATGCTCCGTCCTCTTTGGAGGAGTATTGGAGCGTCTGCCTTCGCTCCGGCTCTGTTTTGCCCATGGTGGCGGGTCCTTTCCGGGCACGTTCGGACGCATCGAGCGGGGGTTCCAGGCCCGTCCCGACCTGGTCGCGGTCGACAACCCCGTCAACCCCCGCGCCTACCTGGGCAAATTTTACGTCGATTCTCTGACCCACGACGCGGACATCCTGCGGTGGTTGATTCACGCCGTCGGAACGCATCGGATCGCTCTCGGGTCCGACTATCCCTTTCCGCTGGGTGAGGTCGTGCCCGGCGCTCTAATTGAGTCCATGAGTGAATTGACCGCCGCCGAGCGCGATCAATTGCTTGCCGCGACCGCGCTGGAATTCCTCCGCCTCGACCGATCGAGCTTCCAATGACCGCCTCAGCCGTTGCTCCACGTGCACTCTCCTACCAACCGGGTGAACCCTTCGCGCGCGCCCTCGACGCGGCTGATCCGCTCGCGGCCTTCCGAGATCGCTTTCAGCATCCGGTCGGCCCCGATGGGCGCCCCCTGGTGTACCTCACCGGCAATTCATTGGGATTGATGCCCAAAACAGTGCCCGACCGCATGCAGCAAGAGTTGCGGGACTGGGGGACGCTCGCGGTCGAAGCCCATATGAAGGCGAAGACCCCGTGGTACAATTACCACGAGGTTCTGCGCGACCCATTGGCTCGTCTGGTCGGCGCGTTGCCGGACGAAGTGGTCGCCATGAACTCGCTCACCATCAATCTTCATCTCATGCTGGTCACCTTCTATCAACCGACCGCCACCCGCTATAAGGTCCTGGTGGAAGACGCCGCGTTCCCCTCGGACTCCTACGCCATCGCGAGCCATCTTCGTTTGCGAGGCATCGATCCGGCCCAGGCCCTGATCATTGTGCGACCGCGAGCGGGGGAGCACACTCTGCGCACGGAAGACGTGCTCGCCCAGATCCAGAAGCAAGGTGCGGAGATTGCCCTGGTGCTTCTGGGCGGCGTGCACTACTACTCCGGCTTGCTCCATGACATGGCTCGGATCACCACGGCCGGTCACGCCGCCGGTTGCAAGGTGGGCTTTGACCTGGCTCACGCGGCCGGCAATGCGAAGCTGTCACTCCACGATTGGAACGTCGATTTCGCCGTATGGTGCTGCTATAAGTATTTGAACGGAGGGCCGGGTGCCGTGGGCGGTTGCTTCGTGCACCAGCGATTTGGGAACGACCGTGCACTCCCCCGCCTGGCTGGGTGGTGGGGCAATGACCCCGCGACCCGATTCCGCCTGCACCTCAACGCGGAGTTTGTGCCTCAGCCCGGTGCCGATGGCTGGCAGATCAGCAACCCGCCGATTTTTTCCATGACTCCCCTCCACGCGGCGCTGGAGATTTTCGATGAGGCGGGAATCGATGCGCTACGGGCCAAGTCGGTGCGCCTCACTGGGTATCTGGAATACTTGCTTGATGGCATCCAGGGTGGTGGGATGACGATCATCACACCGCGCGACCCGGCGGCTCGGGGATGCCAACTCTCGTTGCTCATTCCTAAGCGGGCCCAGGAAATTCATGAAGGGATTACCGCGCAAGGGATCGTGGCCGACTTTCGACAGCCCGACGTGATCCGCATGGCTCCGGCGCCGCTCTTCAATTCGTATCATGATGTGTGGCGAGCCGCCGAAGTGCTGCGCGGCCAAATGGGGAGGCTGTAGGAAGTGCAGCGCGTAACCCGGGTGCGGTCATGACCGACGAGTCCGAGTCGGTCGTTGTCGTCGGCGGTGGGCTCGCCGGAGCCCTGATGGCTACGCTGCTTTGCCAGGCCGGGCGCTCGGTAACGCTGCTGGAACGACGGCTGGATCCCCGGAGGGCCGGCGCGGAGCGCGGACGGTCGATCAATCTCGCCATCTCAACCCGAGGGCTCCACGCCTTGGCCGCGGTTGGGCTCGAGGCGGAGATCCAAAGGATCGCGACGCCGCTCCGCGGGCGGATGATTCACAGCCCACAAGGTGAGCTCGCGTTCCAACCCTACGGGACCCTAGGGCAGGCCATTAACTCGGTCTCCCGCGCCGATCTGAATCTGGCGCTGATCAACGCGGCGGAGCGTACCGGGCGAGTGTCCCTGCACTTTGGGAAGCGGTGCGCTGATGTGGACCTGCAAACCGGGAAGGTCATCACGGTTGATGTCACGACGAATGTCACCGAGGAGTTTGCGGGCGATATCGTGATCGGCGCCGACGGAGCCTTCTCCGTGATCCGGGGTCAGCTCCAACGCCGCGATCGCTATGATTTTTCTCAAACCTACCTCCAGCACGGCTACAAAGAGCTGATCATTCCGCCGGCGCCCGACGGCGGTTTCCGCCTCGAGAAGAACGCCCTGCACATTTGGCCCCGTGGGGGCTATATGATGATGGCCATGGCAAACGTGGATGGCTCCTTCACTGTCACCCTGTATTTGTCGCACGAAGGTCCCAACAGCTTTGCCCACCTCTCTTCCAGTGCGGATGTGCAGCGGTTCTTCCAGAGCACATTCCCCGATGCGGTCGCGTTGCTTCCAACGCTGACGACCGACTTCTTCGCTCATCCTACTGGGTCGCTTCTGACGGTACGAAGCTGGCCCTGGCACGCGGGGCGTATCGTGTTGGTCGGCGACGCCTGTCATGCCGTGGTGCCATTTTACGGCCAGGGTGCCAACGCCGCGTTCGAGGACTGTTTGGCCCTCGCCGAGTGTCTGGGGCAGGAAGGCGATGCCTCCAAAGCGTTCGCGACCTATGCGGCCCGGCGGAAGCCCAATGTGGACGCTTTGGCGGACCTTGCGCTCACGAACTTCGTGGAAATGCGCGATCATGTCGCCTCCCCCGCGTTTCGGGCCAAGAAACGTCTCGAGCGAATTCTCCACAGCCTGTTCCCGAAGTGGTTCGTTCCGCTCTATCCCATGATTTCCTTCAGCCGCATTCCGTATGCCGAAGCCGCCGCTCGGGCCCAGCGGCAGGACCGGGTGGTGCATCGTGTCGGATGGGTTCTGCTCGCGATGTTTGCCGCGGCCCTCCTCTGGTCGGGCTATCGCATAATCAGCAGTTGAACTTGGCTCCCGGATTGTCTTCCGTGGGGTTTCAACCTGAATGGAACATCGCCATGAGTGAATCGGTGCCCCTCACCTACAGCTCCTACCTGGGTCTTCCCCAGCTGCTCGACCTCCAGCGGCCTCGGTCCCAACCCGAGGAGCACGATGAATTGTTGTTCATCGTCATCCACCAGGTCTATGAGCTTTGGTTCAAGCTCATGCTGCATGAGGCGGACAAAATCCGGCGCAACTTCACCGCCAACGATCTCTACGGCGCCATTGCATCCCTCAAACGGATTCGAACCATCATGAAGACGCTGGTGGGCCAGCTCGATATTCTGGAGACGATGACGCCCTTGTCGTTTGCTTCCTTCCGCAACCGGCTCGACACGGCGTCGGGTTTCCAGTCGAGTCAGTTTCGGGAGACGGAATTCGTGTTCGGCTACAAACGTTCCCAGGTCACCGGAGCGATTCCGGACCTCGGCGGCGAGCGCGCCGTCGCTGAGCGGCGGCTGCGGGAACGTTCGGTGGTGGATCACCTCTACGACTTCCTCGAGCAACGCGGCCTCACGGTTCCCGACGAACTTCGCACGAAGGACATCACGGCGCCGACCATGGCGAGCGAAGCATTGCAAGACGAGATTCTCCGGGCGTACCACGAGCAGCCGGAACTCGTCATTCTGTTCGAGCTGCTCACGGACTTCGATGAGGGATTCCAGGAATGGCGATACCGCCACATCAAACTGGTCGAACGGACCATCGGCGCGAAGAAGGGCACCGGAGGGTCGCCGGGCATCGAGTTCTTGAAACAGTCGTTGTTCAAGCCACTCTTCCCCGATCTCTGGGCCGTGCGCTTTCGAATGTAGGCCGGGCCGGCCTTCGGGGCGGCGCCACCATTCTGATGGAGGGTTGATCATGGCAGTTGTTGCCCCGAAACCATTGCGCGCATTCTCGGCCGCCGTTGCCCTCGCCTGCGCCATTGGCGCCGGTCCGGCCCGGGGCCAAGTCACCGTATCGCCGGAGTACCGGGCCCTCTCACGCGAAATCTTCAAGCAACTGATCGAGATCAATACGACGCATGAGCACGGATCGACCACACCGGCGGCGGAGGCCATCGCTGCCCGCCTCCGGCAAGCCGGCATTCCACCGGCGGATATCCAGCTGCTGGGTCCCGAAGGCTCGAAGAATAAGAGCCTGGTCGCGCGGATTCGCGGATCGGGTACGCGGAAGCCCATCGTGCTCTTGGCACACCTGGACGTGGTCGAGGCCAAGCGGGAAGACTGGTCGATGGATCCGTTCGTCTTCACCGAACGAGACGGATTTTTCTACGGCCGTGGAACAACGGACATCAAGGACGGGGCGGCGATTCTCACGGCCGCGCTCATTCGCCTCACGCGCGAGGGCGCCGGGTTCGATCGCGATGTGATTCTCGCCCTTACCGCGGGCGAAGAGGGAGGTGGCGATCACAACGGCGTGGCCTTTCTGCTCGAGCATCACCGCCCGCTCCTCGATGCGGCCTACATAGTCAACATGGATGCTGGCGATCCGCAAATTCGGAACGGCAAACGGATCCTCCGGACCGTGCAGGCGAGTGAAAAAGTCGTTGCGAGTTTTCGGTTGGAAACGACCAACCCGGGCGGCCACTCGTCGCTCCCGCGGAAGGACAACGCCATCTACAGATTGGCAGCGGGGCTCGTGCGCCTGGGGGCGTTCGATTGGCCGGCCCGAGTTCTTCCGGTGACACGGGAGTATTTCGCGCGGATGGCGGCGCTTGAACAAGGGACCGTTGCCGGCGACATGCGGGCGGTGTCGGGTCCGACGCCGGACCCGGGCGCGATCGTCCGGTTGTCCGCCAACACGTACTACAACGCGCAGCTGCGAACCACGTGTGTCGCGACCATGCTGGAAGGGGGGCACGCGCAGAATGCGCTTCCCCAGAAGGCGGGCGCGATAGTGAACTGTCGCATGTTGCCGGGTGAAAACGTGGATTCCGTCGAACGAACGATCGCACGCGTTGTCGCGGACACCGGCATCGCGGTACGCCGGCTCGGACAACCCAGGCCCGCACCCGATCTGCCGTTGGTGCCAGAAGGCATGAGCGCCGTGGACCAGGTCACCGCGCGGCTGTGGCCCGGCGTTCCGGTGGTGCCGGTGCTCGAAACGGGTGCGACTGACGGCCTCTTCTTCCGAGCACTGGGAGTGCCCGTACTGGGTGTCTCAGGCGTGTTTGTCGACGTCGATGACGTCCGGGCGCACGGAAGAGACGAACGGGTCGGGGTGCAGGAGTACTACGAGGGGGCCGAATATATCTACCAGTTGATTCGGGAGATCGCGGTCAAGGGCGCTAAGATCACACCATAGCCACAACCTTGAGTTCGATCGCGATCGGCGTGGGGAGGCGGGTGACCCCCACCGTCGTTCGGGTGGGTTGGTTGGACGGGAAATACTCGGCGTACACTTGGTTGTACACCGCGAAGTCGTTCTTCATGTCCGTCAGGAACACCATCATATCGACAATCTTGTCCCAGCTCGACCCGGCCTCATCGAGCACCAGGCGCACATTCTCGAACGCGGCGCGGCATTGGGCCGCGATATCGTGGGAGATTTCCGTCCCGTCCGGGCCGATCACCACCCCGGGGATCAGCTTGGACCCTCGCTTCCGCGGCCCAATTCCCGAGAGGAACAACAGATTGCCAGCCCGTCGCGCGTGCGGGTAGGGACCGACCGGCTCCGCGGCGTGCTCGCTGAGAATGGGGCGGGAAGATTGGTCGGTCACGTGTGGTCCTGTTCTCCGTACTCGGTCCACGGTACTCTGAGCATACCGCGCCTCCACCCGTTCACAGCTTCACACACACGTTCTTGGGTTCGGTAAAGAAACGGATCGCCTCGTCGCCACCTTCCCGGCCCACACCACTCTGCCGCATACCCCCGAACGGGACTCGGAGATCACGAAAGAGCCAACAGTTGATCCAAACGGTCCCGCACTGAATCGCTTCCGCCGCCCGGTGGGCTCGCGTCAGGTTCCTCGTCCATACCGATGCGGCGAGACCGTAGTTGGAATGATTCGCGAGAGCGATCGCCTCGGCGTCATCCCGGAATGGCGTGACCGTGACGACCGGGCCAAAAATCTCTTCCTGGTTGGCGCGACACTCCATCCCGAGCCCGGTGATGATCGTAGGCTCGATGAAAAAGCCATTCCGGCAGCGGGCCGGAAGAGCATGGGGCCTTCCTCCACCGGCCCGCACCGTGCCGCCTTCTTGCTGGGCCAAATCGATGTAGGATAGAATTTTCGTCCGATGGGCGGCGGAAATCGTCGCGCCCTGATCGGTCGCGGCTTCGAGAGGGTCGCCGACCGTGAGTTTCTGTGTCGCGGCGATGAATCGGTCCAAGAACCGATCGAAGATCTCCTGTTGAACGAGGATTCTCGATCCGCAAAGGCAGATCTGACCCTGATTCGCGAACGCCGAGCGAAGTCCAATCGGGATGGCTTGGTCGAGCTCCGCGTCGGCAAATACGACCATCGGGTTTTTCCCGCCGAGCTCCAGGGTGAGCTTCTTGAAGAGCGGGGCGGCGGTGCGCGCGATCTCGGCCCCGGTCGCCGTACCGCCGGTAAATGAGATCGTCCGAATGCCGGGGTGGGCCACGAGTGCGGCACCCGCGTTGGCTCCCAGGCCGTGCACTAGATTGAGCACGCCGGCCGGTAGCCCGACCTCGCGACAGACATCGGCGAGCAGCGACGCCGTCATGGGAGTAAGCTCGGAGGGCTTCGCGACCGCCGTATTCCCGGTCGCGAGTGCGGGGGCAATCTTCCACGACAATAGATAGAGTGGGAGGTTCCACGGTGAGATCAGCCCCGCCACCCCCCGAGGCCGGCGGAGCGTATAGTTGAGGGCCTGATAGTCGGTCGGGTGCGCTTCGCTGCTGGTGTGGAGGATGGCCGTCGCGAAGAAACGAAAATTGGCGATGGCCCGCGGGATATCGAGGGACCGGGCGAGGCTGAGCGGTTTGCCGGTGTCGACCGATTCCGCTCGCGCGAACTCCTCGAAACGGCGCTCGATCCCCGCGGCCACATTGAGCAAGTGCCGCGAGCGCTCGGACGCATCCGCGTGCGACCAACCCTCGTTGGCCCGTTGGGCCGCTTCCACCGCCCGAGCGACGTCGCGCTCGTCGCTGCTCGCGACCTGGGCGATCACTTCGCCGGTGGCCGGCTCGATGTCGTCGAGGAAGGCACCTCCGTCCGGCGGCACCATTGCCCCATCTATGTAGTTCAGTATTCGCAGTGCGACCCCCATCGGATTCGGCGATTGCTTCATTGGCGATGCAGACCTACCGTTCCCGCCTTCCCGCCTTCCCGCCTTCCCGCCTTCCCGCCTTCCCGCCTTCCCGCCTTCCCGCCTTCCCGCCTTCCCGCCTTCCCGCCTTCCCGCCTTCCCGCCTTCCCGCCTTC
>JANYKV010000080.1 GCA_025358055.1 Gemmatimonadota bacterium | reverse complement strand
CGAGCTGCACCGGCGCCCGCACGGCCTCCGACACCTGCACCGCCTCAAGTACGAAGTCCGGACTGATTCGCCGCCCAAATGCGCCACCAAGCGGAAGTACATGGACGATGACTCGATCAGGCGCGTATCGGAGCAGCGTGGCGACGCCCTTTTGTACCCGATTGGCATCTTGGGTCCCGACCCAGACCTCGCATTGGCCGTCGTGAACGTGGGCGATCGCGTTGAGCGGTTCGATAGCCCCGTGCGCCTGGAACGGATAGCGATACTCCGCCTCGAGCCGCCGAGCGGCACGCGCCAAGGCCGACTGCAGATCGCCCTCACGCCGGGCTTCTTTGCCGTGAGTCGCAAATCCTTTGGTGAGCTGATTCCAGAGGGAGGCGGAATCGATCCCGCGGCCGGCGGTTTCGTCCCATTCAATCTCGAGGGCTTCGCGCCCTTTGAACGCGGCCCAGGTCGAGTCCGCCACCACAGCAATTCCACTCGGTACCTGCACCACTTCGCGCACGCCGGGAATCCCTTTCGCCTTGTTTCCGGACCATCGCGCAATTCTACCCGTTGGGGCCGGACACCGTGCAATCGTTGCGCGCAACATTCCCGGGATGCGCAGGTCCAATCCGTAGTGTTTGGTACCGGTCACCACGGCGCCGGTGTCGAGTCGGGGTACTCTCGTCCCGACCAAGGTGAAACTTCCAGCCGGCTTGAGCGGGGGAGTAGCGGGCACCGGGAGCTTCGAGGCCGCCGCGACGAGGGTACCAAACAGCGCTTCACGCTTGGTTGGCCGGTGCATCACACGACCATTTTCCGCAACGCAATCCGTCGACAATGCGCCCCACTCAGTAGCGGCCGCCGCAATGAGCATCTCGCGGGCCTGCGCGGCGGCGAGGCGCAGAGGGTCCCAGCGGCTGGCTACGCTATCGCTTCCGGCGGTGTTCATGTCATCAAAGATCGGCCCTGGCTTCGCGGCTTCCACCGAGATCATGCCCCAAGCCACACCGAGCTCCTCGGCCACAATGAGTGGAATAGCCGAAGTGGCGCCCTGCCCCATTTCCGACTTGTCGTTGATGACCGTAACCCGGCCGTCCCTGCCGACCCGAAGCCACTGGTTGGGGACGAGCGGCTCACCAGTCTGACCTGGCTTGGGCGATCGGCACCCGAGCTGGGTGATCCCGATCCAGAGCGCCACTCCGCTGGCGCCAGCTTCGATGAAATCACGTCGGTTGATCGTCATGTTCGCTCTCGTTCGAGAACACCACGTCGGATTTGCGCACGGCATGCCGCGCCCCCACATCCTTCTCGCCTTCCCGCCTCTCTCTTGCCATCTTCTCTCGCCGTCCTTCTCTTGCCGTCCCCCATTTGCCGTCCTGCTCTTGCCGTGGTGTTCTTGGCGTCCGTGTGTTGAGGTAGATTCCCGGGGGGTGTCCCAAGTCGCCTTTAGTCCCATGCCTTCATCGAGAAAGAAACTCCATCAATGGCGTATGGTCCTCATCGACATTGGGCCGCTGCATGGTCAGCATTCTTGGCCGTCCACCTTGGGATGGCAGTCGTCCAGCCCCTTGCCGGTCAGGCCTCGGCCGCACCTACTCAGGACTACCGGCGACTCGCGCGCGCCATCTTTCAGGAGTTGGTCGAGATCAAGTCGACCGAATCCGGGGTTGGCTCAACGCCTGCCGCCCTCGCGGTCGCCCGTCGGCTCCGGGCGGCCGGGGTCGCGGAATCGGACATTCAAGTCATTGGACCCTCGCCACGGAAGAAGAACGTCGTTGCCCGCCTGCACGGCAAGGGCATTGGCAAGCCCATCTTGCTCATCGGACATCTCGATGTGGTCGAGGCTCGACGGGAGGATTGGTCGCCCGGCCTCGATCCTTTCAAGTTCGTTGAGCGCGACGCGTACTTCTACGGGCGTGGCACGCAGGACATGAAGGCGGGGGTCGCCATCCTGGTGACGAATTTCATCCGGTGGAAGCAGGAAGGGTGGGTCCCAGATCGTGACCTCATCATCGCACTAACAGCTGACGAGGAAGAATACGGCGACGGCGATGGCATCGCTTGGCTGCTGAAAAATCACCGAAAGTTGATTGAAGCGGAATATTGCCTGAACGCTGATAGCGGCGATTTCCAGACCAGGGACGGTAAGCCCTATATGGTCACCATCGCGGCGGGCGAGAAAAAAGAGACGATGATTCAGCTGCAGACGACCAATCGAGGTGGCCACGGCTCAGTGCCCCGCAAGGATAACGCAATCTATGAACTCGGCAATGCGCTGAAACGGATCGAGCAGCTCCAATTCCCGCCTATGCTGAATGAAGTGACTCGGGCTGAGTTCGCCGCAATGGGAGCCCTCGAGTCGGGGCCAGACGCTCGCGATATGGTTGCCCTCGCGGGTGACCCCGCTGATTCCACCGCGATCGAACATCTCTCCCGCGATCCGTATTACAATGCGCTCATCCGAACGACCTGCGTCCCCACCATGTTGGAGGGCGGGCATGGATCGAGCGCGTTGCCCCAACGGGCCAAAGCGGTATTGAACTGTCGTATCCTTCCCGGTCATGCGTCAGCGGACGTTATGCGCGCCGTTCGCCAGGCCATCGGGAATGATCAGGTCGACGTGAAATGGCAGTTTCTCGAGCCTTCCGACTGGCCGACCTCGCCCCTCAACCCGGCGGTTTTCTCGGCGATGAATCAACTCGCCCAACGCCTGTGGCCGGGAGTAACCGTGGTGCCCGGCCTGGAGACCGGCGGAACCGACGGACGTTTTCTCCGTGGTGCGGGCATCCCAACCTACGGCGTTGCGGGCGCATTCCTCGAACAGGGCGACATCAGGGCCCACGGCCGGGACGAGCGGATTCGGGTTCGTGATTTCTACGACGGAGTGGCGTTTTATGATCAATTCGTGAAAGCGCTCGCAAATCACGAGTGAGATTTGTCCGACTCGCCGATCCAGACGAGCAATCGCGCGGCGGTCGAGAGCCGCGGTAAGTTCACGCGGAGCCGCGGAGAGATGAATTGTTGACGCCGTTGAATCGAGGTGGAAAGTGACCCGACCCATGGGCCTAATCGCGGCTGCTATGGTACTGCTCCTCACGCCATCCACTGCGCACGCCCAGTTGTCGGCCGAGATCAGCGCCGGCTACGCCGCCAAGATGCTCTGCTCCACCGTTTTCGTTTCGCATCGAGACGCGGCCGAGGCCCTGCGTCAAGACCTCGCCCTCGCTGCCCCGGTTCCCTATCGCGTCGATCAGGCCACTCGGTCTGTGGTGGCATGGCTTCCCGGCGCGGCCGCTCGCCGAGCGGTTTTTCGCGACGGACTTGGCTGTACTCTTCGGGCTGACTCCACTCTCCCAACGAGGGGTTCCCATGGAGCAGCACATGCACGAGCTACGGGACACCGCGGTGCCCTCTGGCCCGCCGGCGAGCGAGTCGACACAACTCATTTTCCGAACGGGGGCCGCGCCAGCCGGCTCCGATTGGCCCTCGACTCCGCATTCGCTGAGCCGGGGCCGACGAACCCGCGCCGCACCCGTGGCATTGTCATCGCCTGGAACGGCCGGATCATCGCTGAGCGCTATGCTCCCGGGTACGACGCGGCGACGCCGCAACTGGGCTGGTCGATGACGAAGAGCGTCACCAACGCTTTGGTGGGAATTCTGGTCAAGCAAGGGAAGCTGGCTACCGATCAGCCCGCGGCCGCCCCCGAATGGAACGGAGCCGGTGACGCTCGCGCGGCGATCCGTCTCGACGATCTGATGCGGATGAGCTCGGGCCTGACGTTCGACGAGACCTATAGTGGGGTCGCGAGCGACGTCGCTAAAGACCTCTTTCTCGCGGGGGACGCCGGCGCGTACGCCGCTTCCCTTCCGCTCGAGCGGCCGATCGGCACCCGCTGGGCCTACTCGAGTGGCACCACCAACATCATCTCCCGAGCCATCCGGATCGCGATCCGAAACGACTCGGCCTACCTGCAATTTCCCCGGCGAGCCCTCTTCGCACCGCTCGGGATGCGCACCGCGATCCTGGAACCGGATCCGTCCGGCACTTTCGTCGGCTCCTCCTATATGTATGCGAGCGCGCGGGACTGGGCCCGGTTTGGCCAGCTGTACCTGAACGATGGGATGTGGAACGGCGCCCGCATTCTTCCCAAAGGATGGATCAAGTACTCCACCACCCGCTCCCCGGCAGACCCGAGCGGCGGCTACGGTGCACAGGTGTGGATCAATGCGGGCGACTCGACGGGCAAACGCCCTCACCCCAATCTCCCGCCCGACGCGTTTTTCTTCTTGGGCCACGATCAGCAGAACGTCGTCATCATCCCCTCGCGCCGCCTCGTTGCGGTGCGACTCGGCTACACGCCGGGCCGTGACTGGGACCTCGACTCCTTCATCGCGCGCGTCCTCGATGCCCTGCCGCCCGCTTCCGGCCCGGCGCGCTGAGGGAGATGCACGACGCCTCGGAATGACTTTCCAAAGAGCGCAGGTCATTCCCCGGAAGCGCAGCGAACGAGGTCGAGACCATTTCTCGGCACTCAGCTAGATTGTGAAGATCTGAGTCCATGCTACTCGCCTTCAAACCGTATCTCCAAAAGGCTCCTATGCTTCCGCGCCTTCTCTCCCTCGCGGCCGGCCTGGCGCTCGCCTCCCAACTCGCTGCCCAATCCGCGGACCTATCGGCACTGCACAGCGCCATCGACAAGCAGACGACGCTGATCGAAGCGAAGGTCGTCGATTGGCGCCGCGACATTCATCAGCACCCCGAGTTGTCGACCCATGAAATGCGTACGGCCAAACTCGTCGCCGACCATCTGCGGGCCCTCGGATTGGAGGTGCAGACCGGTGTCGGCGGCAACGGCGTGGTCGGCATCCTTCGCGGCGGGAAGCGCGGCCCAGTGGTGGCGCTCCGGGCCGACATGGATGCGCTCCCGGTGACGGAGATGGTGGACCTCCCATTCAAGAGCACGGTGCGGACGACCTACAACGGCCAGGAAACGGGCGTGATGCATGCCTGTGGTCATGACAACCACGTCGCCATTCTGATGGGAACGGCGGAAGTGCTCGCTTCCCTCAAGGCGCAACTCCCAGGCACAGTGAAATTCATCTTCCAGCCCGCGGAAGAGGGCGCGCCGATCGGAGGCGCCGGGCCGATGATCGAGGCGGGCGTGCTGGAAAATCCGAAAGTGGACGCCATCTTCGGGTTGCACGTCGGGCCGGGGCTCTCCGGAACGATCGGGTGGCGCGGCGGCGCAATTGCGGCAGCGGCCGACGGGTTCCGGATCATCGTACACGGCAAGCAGACCCACGGCGCATTGCCGTCCCTTGGCATCGATCCCATCGTCGTCGGCGCGCAGATCGTCCTCGGGCTCCAAACCATCATCAGCCGCCAGTCGGATCTGATGACGGCCCCAGCGGTGGTGACCATCGGGGCGTTTCACGCCGGGCTCCGCGAGAATATCATTCCGGACAGCGCTTGGATGATCGGAACCGTCCGCACGCTCAACGCCGAGATGCGTACCGACATTCTCGCGCGCCTCAAGCGGACCGCGGAATCGATCGCCCAAAGCGCCGGCACCACCGCCGACGTCCGGATCGACTTGGGCTATCCCATCACGATCAACGATGTCGCCCTCGCCAATCGCATGGTGCCCACGCTTCGGCGAGTCGTGGGGGACGACCAGGTGCACACCTCGTCCGCGAGCTTGACCGGTGAGGACTTCTCCCGATTCGAGGAGAAGGTGCCTGGTTTCTTCTTCGGCCTCGGCGTCACACCCAAAGGAAAAGACCTGCGCACCGCGGCGCCCAATCACTCACCGCTCTTTTTCGCGGACGAGGCCGCGCTCCCGATCGGGGTGCGCATCATGTCCAATGTTGCGGTGGACTTTCTCGCGGGCGGTGCGCCCCAGAAACCATAGCGAGTTGCCCGCCGTGGCTTCTGTGATATTTCTTGCACCCATCGACCCGGTCCACGCGGATCCGCTGCAACCCTTGTTGGAAGATCCAGCCATCTCGGCGACCACGCCGTTCCCTTATCCCTGCCCGCCCTTTTTCGCCCACACCTATATCGCTGAATCGACAGCGCTGCGCGAGGCGGGGACGAAATATGTATTCGCCGTATGCGACCCCGACGGGCGCCCCGTCGGCATGTCGTTGCTGAAAGACGTCGATCGCGGCATTGCCGAGGCCGAACTCGGCTATTGGATCGGAGAGCCGTATAAGGGCCAAGGGCGAGCAACCACCGCGGCGATTCTGACCCTCGCTTTCGCGTTCGAGACCCTCGCGCTGCACGCGGTACGCGCCGTTTGCCTCGAGACCAACTCCGGGTCGATCCGCGTCCTCGAGAAAGCAGGTTTTGTCGAAACCGGCCGCATGATGGACCAACTCCCCAAATGGCCGGAACCGCGGCCGAGCATCAGATGGCGTCTCTCGCGGGAGGAGTGGCACCAGAATCAAGCTTCCCGCGTGAGCGGGGTGCGGTAGATTCCGTCCCGGCGATTGGGTCTCGGGCCCGACGCTTCGCATTGAAGAACGCCTCTCACTGGAGTGGCAGACTCGATGAACAAACGTGAGTTCGTGCAAACGGCCGGCGGAATCTCGCTCGGTCTCTGGTTCGGCGACACCAAGCTCGCCAAGTATGCCCGGCTTTCACACCAGGCCATAGCCGAGGATGAGACTTTCTGGGCCACGATCCGGGGTAAGTATCGGCTTACACCGGACTACATCAACCTGGAGAACGGGTATTTCTGCATGCAATCCCAGGAAGTGCTGGACGCGTTCGTCGCCCGGGTCCGCGAGATCAACTACAGCGCTTCCTACTACATGCGGACGCGGCAATACGACGACAAGCTCGCGGTCCGAAAGAAACTGGCCGTGATGGCGGGTTGCTCCCATGAAGAGCTGGTGATCACCCGAAACACCACCGAGTCTCTGGATACCGTCATATCTGGGTTCGATTGGAAGCCCGGTGACGAGGCCGTCATGGCCGCGCAGGACTACGGGGCCATGCTCGACATGTTCGCCTTGCAGGCCAAGCGACACGGCATGGTCAACAAGGTCGTGTCACTCCCGATCAATCCCGAGTCCGATGACGAGATCGTTCAGCTCTACGAGCACGCCATCACACCGCGGACGCGCCTGCTGATGGCGGCGCACATGGTAAACATCAGCGGTCAGATTCTCCCGATTGCGAAAATCTGCGACATGGCGCATCGCAAAGGCGTGAAGGTGATGGTGGATGGCGCCCATGCCTTTGCGCATCTCGATTTTGTGATTCCGGACCTTCACTGTGACTACTACGGCGCGAGTCTCCACAAATGGCTCGGCGCCCCCCTCGGCGCGGGGCTCTTGTATGTTCGAAAGGACAACATCGCCGCACTGTGGCCGATCTACGGCGACGCGAGCGTGGCGGACGACGACATCCGTAAACTGAATCACACCGGCACCCATCCGGTGCACACCGACCTGGCTATCGACGATGCCATTGCCTTTCACCAGATGATCGGGATTCAGCGGAAGGAAGCGCGCCTCCGGTATCTGCAGAACTACTGGACCAAACAAGTTCGAGGTGTCCCGAAAATCATCCTCAATACTCCGGTCGACCCGCGCCGCTCCTGCGCCATCGCGAATGTCGGGGTCCCAGCCATCAAGCCGGGCGATCTGGCCAAGACCCTCCTCGAGAAGTACAAAGTGTGGACCGTGGCGATCGATACCGCGAATGTGCAGGGGGTGCGAATCACGCTCCACGTATTTACGTCGACTGAGGAGTTGGACACCTTCGTGCGTGCATTGCGAGAGCTTGCGTCCGGCTGACTGTTCAAGCCAAAGCGGAACCATTCCATCAGGCCCCCTCGACCCGAGAATCGTTTGTTCCGCCCGTCCGGCCGCCGGCTTCTCGTTGTTCATCCACCTCCGGGATGCGCGGAGTCCAATTTTGCGGTAGAATGTCTAAGGAATTCTTGCGGCCCCGATGGTCCCTCAACCCTGTCTTCTCGCACCGGAGTCTTGCGTGCCCACGTCCCGACGAACCTTCCTCAAGGCCTCCGCCGCGGTGAGCGGCGCTGTTGGTTTTGGCGCCTTGCCCAAACTCGGCTTTGGCGGCGACCAACCCGCGGTGCTCATTCCCCGTTCGGTCCCGCCGGCCCCGAAGCCCCTCGAGATCCTCATTCTTGGTGGCACGGGCTTCACCGGACCCGAACAGGTGGAGTACGCACTCGCTCGCGGCCACAAGGTCACCCTTCTCAACCGGAATCAACGCCGGCCGGACCTCTTCAAGGGCAAGGTCGAGCAACTCGTCGGCGACCTCAACAACGACGTCAGCGCGCTCAAGGGGAAGAAGTTCGACGTCGTCATCGACAATCCGACGACATTTCCGGCTTGGGTGCGTAACGCCGCGCAGTATCTTGCCGGAAACACCAATCACTACATTTTCATTTCGACCCTTTCGGTGTATGCCGACAACTCGACGCCGAATGCCGATGAAACCGCGGCGACCACCCCCATGTCGGCCAGCCTCGACCCCTACACGCTCGTGCCCGAGCACGCGGGGCAACACTACAGCGAACTCAAATCCTACGCGGAGAAGGAAGTCGAGAAGCAATACGCGGGAATGAGTACGATCATCCGCCCCGGGCTGATCGTCGGACCGCTCGATCCGACCGACCGTTTCACGTACTGGCCGGTCCGGATCGACAAGGGTGGAACGGTGCTCGCCCCGGGCACGCCGAACGACCCCACCCAGTTTATCGACGCGCGAGACCTTGCCGAGTGGACGGTGCGGGTGGCCGAGAACAGGGAACTCGGCACCTATAACGCCACGGGGCCAACAGCGCCGCTGACCCTCGCGGAAATGCTCTACGGAATCAAGGCGGTGACCACCGCGGGCGCCCAGTTCAAGTGGGTTCCGGCCGATTTTCTCGAGGAGCAAAAAGTCCGTCCGTGGCGCGATGCCACGGTCTGGATGAACCCAGCCGGTCCCATGGCGGGCTTCATGCGTCGCTCGACGAGCCGCGCGCTCGCGAAGGGACTCACCTTCCGTCCGCTTGCCGTCACCGCCAAAGAGACGCTCGATTGGCACAAGACCCGCCCGCCCGAAGACCAGAAAAAGCTAGACGGTGGCGAACGGGCCGGGATGCCGGCCGCCCGGGAGGCGGAAGTGCTCAAGGCGTGGGAGACCCGGCAAGGGAAGCGGTGATGCTTCGGCGGATCGTTGATGTGCGCGAGGGTGAGACACGAGCGCTCGTCATGAGCTTCGTGTACTTCTTCCTTCTCTTGAGCGGCTATTTCATTCTGCGCCCGATTCGCGACGAGGTGGCCGCCGCCTCGGGCGCCCAAAAACTTCCTTGGCTGTTCGCCGGAACGCTCACCGCCACCTTGATCTGCAGTCCTCTTTTTTCGGCGCTCGTCGTTCGGTTTCCGGTCCGGCGCTTCATTGCGATCAGCTACCACTTCTTCGCAGCGAACCTGATCGTGTTCTACGTTGTAATCCGCGTCTACGGGATGGCCAGCGGATCGACCAGTGCCATCTGGGCCGGCCGCGCCTTTTTCGTCTGGACCAGCGTCTTCAACCTGTTCGTCGTGTCGATCTTCTGGTCGTTCATGGCGGATGTCTTTCGCAGCGATCAGGCGAAACGGCTGTTCGGTTTCATCGGGGTCGGTGGAACCCTCGGCTCGATCACCGGATCCGCCGTTACCGCCGGCCTGGCCTCGCGCCTCGGGACCGCCAATCTTCTGCTCATCTCAGCGCTGTTGCTCGAGCTGGCCATACTCGCCGTCGTCAAGTTCCCGCCGCGATTCAACCTGGGCCCGACCGACAAACAGGACAACGCCCCGATCGGCGGGAGCATCTGGGCAAGCGTGACCCATACTCTGAGGTCGCCCTTTCTGCTCGCGATTTGCGCCTTCCTCATCTTCTATACGGTGGGCTCCACCTTCCTTTACGCCGAGCAGTCGGACATCGTCGGCCGGTTTTACCACAGCCGGGAGGCTCGGACTGTCGTACTCGCCCAAATCGAGCTAGCGGCGCAGATCCTCACCGTTCTAACGCAGGTGTTCTTCACGGGACGTGTCATTCGCTGGATCGGCCTCGGGGCGACACTCGCATTCCTCCCAGCCCTCAGCATCCTGGGATTTGGCGCGCTCGGATTCGCTCCGGTGTTCGCAACCCTTGCGGTCTTTACGGTACTGCGGCGCGGGAGCAACTTCGCCCTCACGAATCCGGCGATGGAGGTGTTGTTCACCGTGGTGCCGCGTGAAGACAAATACAAGGCGAAGAACCTCATCGAGACCTTCGTATATCGGGGTGGCGACCAGATCGGTGTTTGGACCTACGCTGGCCTGACCGCGATCGGCCTCGGATTAGCCGGCGTTTCGTTTGCCGCTGTACCGCTGGCCGCCGTGTGGCTCTATTGCGGCTACTGGCTCGGACGCGAGCACTCGGTGCGTGCGGCGCAGAGCTACGGACCAAGCAGGGCCTCCGGACCGAACACCCCCGTTTCCGTCGCCTAGTCCGGTGCCTAGGGTGGATCTCCGTATCGGGTGATCCTCCCCTGGTCTCGCGGGGTTCTAGGCGCTCGGGTGGGACCGGGTCCGAGGCATTTGGTTCTCCAGCCCGAGAGTTGTAACAATTCCATCGGGTCTCGCGCCCACTCCGCTGCACCGATATCATACCAACCATGACATCGCCCCTCGTCGTCGACCTTCTCCGCCAGGCCCTAGCCGATCGCTATTCGGTGGGGCGCGAATTGGGAAGCGGCGCCGCCGCCACCGTTTACCTCGCGGAAGATCTGAAGTATCACCGAGAGGTGGCCATCAAGCTTCTGCGCCCCGAGTTGGCGGCCAGTTTGACGGGTGAACGGTTTCTCCGCGAAATCACGATCGCGGCCAAGCTCCAGCATCCGCACATTCTCCCCGTCCTCGATTCCGGTGAGGCCGCGGGATCCTACTACTTCGTCATGCCGTTGGTCGAGGGCGAGACCCTGCGCCAGCGACTGGCCCGTTCCCCCACCCTGAGCCTCACCGAGACGCTGCGGATTCTCTCGGACGTGGCCGACGCGCTGGCGTACGCTCATCGGCACGGCATCGTGCACCGGGACATCAAGCCCGACAACATCATGCTGACCGGCCGTCATGCGGTGGTCACGGATTTCGGAGTGGCGAAAGCAGTTCGCAGCGCGTCCGCCGACGATCGCAATCTCACCAGCGGGATTGCGCTTGGAACACCGGCCTATATGTCGCCCGAGCAGGCCACCGCGAACCCGGCGGTCGACCACCGGACCGACATCTACGCGCTCGGAATCGTCGGCTATGAAATCCTCACCGGCCGCCCGCCATTCATTGGGCCAACCCCACAGGACATCCTCACGGCCCACGTGGTGCTAACCCCCGAGCCCATTCGATCGCTCCGTCCCGACATTCCCTCAGAGATCGCCGACGGAATTCAGAAATGCCTCGCGAAGGCCCCGGCTGATCGGTGGCAAAACGCCAACGAGATCGCCGAGTGTTTCGATGCGTTCGTGACCCCAACGAGTGGCATGGCGCCGGTATCGCGGGGGCGTCGGTACCGACGGTCTCGTTGGCTTCTTGGTGGCACCACCGTCGTCGTGCTCGCCGGAGCAGGCGCGCTCCTGTGGAATCGGCGAGCCCCGCTCCAAGCGGGGAATCCACCACCCCGAGCGGAGCGTCTCTTGTTCTTCGGGAACGTGCGTGAAGCCGCCTTATCGCCGGATGGCCTGCTCCTCGCCTATATCACCGCTGGGCCGGCCGGCCAAGACCTCTGGGTTCAGGACGTCCGGGGAGGCGAGCGGCTCTCAATCGCGACCAGCGAGCGGCTCGTTGGTGTGACATGGATCTCCGAAGGGAGTGAGTTGAGCTACGCGGAAGGCCCGGCTGACAACCCGGTCACTCGTGTGGTGACTCGGCTCGGGGGAAGCTCGCGGATCGTTGGATCGGGACGGGGCCTCGTGTCCCCGGACGGCAAGCTGGTGTTGATCGCGACCGGGGGCGACCCGAACCTGCTCGTCATCCGGCGAGAACAGCGTGACACCCTTCGCCTACACCGATCGGAGCGGGGGTGGATGAGCGGAGTGACCTGGTCTCCTCAGTCCGACCGGCTGGCGCTTTCGATCGTGCTGGGGGACCGAAGCGAAACGGCGTTCTATACGCTGGGCCTCGACGATCATGCGGAGCTGATCCATCGCGAGCCGCGCCAAGCGTACGGACCTACCTGGTCGCCGGACGGCCACTCGCTCTATTTCCTCGCCAACGCGCCGCCGAGTGGCAAAGACCTGATCCGGGTAGAGCTCAACCACCACAACCCAACGGAGACCGGCGTCCTCATTGCGGCAGGTATCGGGGCACTCGACGACGAGCGCCGATGGCCCACTGGTACGTTCCTCTCAGTTCGAGGTGACGGAAGCGGTATCGTGTTCGTTATGGAAGACCGGTGGTCGAATCTGGCCCGGTTTCGTATCGACCCCCTACACCAAACGGCAACGCCTGATCCTGAACTGTTCACCATGGGAACCGCGCTGTATACCGCGCCGCGACTCTCACCGGACGGGAAGCGGATTGCCGTCTTCGTCTCGACAACGCGCGGGAGCAGCCTCAGAACTGTCGGCGTGGATGGAGGCGCGCTCGAAGAGTTGGCTCTCGTAGGTACCCAGGGGTCGTTGGCATGGTCGCCGGACGGAGCGGCTTTGGCGTACACTGCGGAGGTGCAGGACACCGGAGTAAGGCTCTCGACTAAAGATTTTCGCTCCGGCAGAGAGCGGCGATTCCAAACCCCAGTAGGACTCGATCTGACGTGGGGACTGACGGGGTTGTTCGTGCAGCGACCCGGCAACAATGGCCTCCTGCACGCGGACCCGGCGACGCCGATGCTCATCCGCGCGCTCGTGCGCGACTCGACCACTACGACATTCTCACCGCGGGTCTCTCCGGATGGCCGGTGGATCGCGGCCATGATCTACCCGCCCGCGAATCGGACGCCCGCGCTCGCCCTCGTCGCCCTGGGCGATTCCATCTATCATCAAATCACGCCCGGGGCGTATCGGCCAGTTGGATGGTCGGCCGACAGCCGTACCCTGTACGCGGTTCGCAATGGATTCGCCCCGGCTCCGGAGCGGATCTGGGCGTTCCCAATTGCCGGAGGGCCCGGACGGGTGCTCGTGACCCTCCCAGCGGGCTTCACCACCGATGACATCTCTCCGGACGCTCGGCTCATCATTGCGAGCCAAGTCCAATCGCAATCCGATGCGTGGCGGCTCCGCCTCAATGCGGCGGGATCGAAGTGACACCGGGTGGTGCTTGACAACACGCCGCGCCGCTCGTATGAAACCCCAGTATGTCAATCCGAGTACGGTAGCGCCAAGGGAGTCTCAAGCTTTACGTTTCTAGGTGCTCGGGCCAGGCCGGGCTTGAGCCCTCGCTGCGCGAGGGATGACAACGGCGTGTGATTGCTGATGGTAAACGGGGAAAGGATTCGGATCCAATGCTCGACCTCCGCTATGCCCTTCGCGGGCTTCGCCTCGCTCCCGGATTCACGACCGCCGTGGTCGTCACCCTCGGGCTCGGCATCGGGGCCAACACCGCGATCTTCAGCGTGGTACGCGGCGTGCTGCTCCGGCCCCTGCCCCATCGGGACGGCGATCGCTTGATGTATTTGCGCCAATCCGCCGAAGCGGCCGGCGCCGACAACGTGGCGTTCTCCGTGCCGGAGATCAACGACTTTCGCACCTCATCGAAGACCCTCGCCGGCATTGCCGAGTACTCCCCGATCAACTTCACGGTGGTCGAAGGAGGCGAGGCGGTGCGGATCGACGTCGGCCTCATCACCGGGAATTACTTCTCCGTGATGGGACTGGCTCCGGTCTTGGGACGCGCCTTCGGTCCCGCCGACGACGGCCCCGGCGCCGCACCCGTGATGATGCTGACTCACGAGTATTGGCTGAAGCGATTTGGGGGAGATCCCGCCATCGTTGGGAAGGCACTTCATGTGAACGGCAAGGCCGTTCCGGTGGTGGGTGTGCTGCAAGCGGCGCCGGCGTTCCCGCTACCGATGGACGCTCTCATGAACATGGTGAACAGCGAACATCATGTCTCCGCGATGATGGTGACCGGGCGTACCCACCGCATGACGCAGATGATCGCCCGGCTCACCCCGAGCGCCACCGTCGAGCAGGCTCGCGCCGAAGTCGCTGCCCTTACCGCCCGGGTTCATGCCGACCATCCCGAAGCCTACGATGCCGCGTCGGGCTATCACGTCACCGTCACCCCGTTTCGAGAAGTCCTCGGCGAAAAGGCCAAGCTCACCCTCTGGTTGCTGATGGGTGCGGCGGCGTTCGTCCTGATTATCGCGTGCGCCAATGTCACCAACCTGACCCTTATGCGCGGCGTGCGCCGAGAACACGAGCTGGTGGTTCGTGCCGCGCTAGGCGCCGGCACCGGTCGGCTTCGAAGGCTGTTGCTCGCGGAGAATCTCGTGCTGGCACTGCTTGGCGGCGGACTTGGCCTTCTCCTCGCGTTCGGCGGAGTAGGAATGCTGGTCGCTTTCGCGGCGCGGTATAGCCCTCGCGCCGGCGAAATCCGGGTGGACGGCATGGTCCTGGCCTTCACCCTCGGGCTGGTATTGGTCGTGGCACTTCTCCTCTCCTACGCGCCCAGGCTTGCCGGAGAACACGCCCTCGGGTCCATGCTCGCCGCGGGCGGCAAGCGGACCACCAGCGGTACCCGGCGCCAGCGGATGCAACAGACCCTCGTCGTCGCCCAGATCGCGGTATCGGTCGTCCTCTTGACCGGCGCCGGCCTGCTGACTCGCACGATGCAGCGCCTCAGCGTGGTGGAGACTGGGCTCACCGGCGGCAACGTCCTCACCCTGGAAGTGCCACCCGATTACAGCCAGCCCCATGACGCGTCGGTCGCCCTTTACGAACGAATCCAGAACCGACTTGCCGCTCTCCCCGGGGTCAAGAGTGTGGGACTTGGCTCCACCGTGCCGCTTCGCTCCGAACGCTTCTCGCTCGACATCAAGGCCGAGGGGCGTCCCGTGGCGCCGGGCGAGCCGATGCCGCATGCCGAGGGACGCACCGCCAGTCCGGAATACTTCCATGCGTCAGGGGTTCCGCTGCTCAAAGGGCGAGACTTCTCGAGTACGGATCGCACCGGCTCTGCACTCGTGGTGATTCTCAACAAGACGCTCGCGGACCGACTCTTCCCCAATCAGGACCCGATCGGTCGACGCGTGGCATGGACGGGCGAGGTGCTCAAGTTCATCGGAGTTTCGGACGACTGGCGCACCGTCATCGGCGTGGTGGGCGACACCAAGGACGGAGGCCTGGACGCCTCACCGATCCCGGCATTGTTCGCGCCCTTTGCTCAGGCGGAGGTGTTCGGCAGCAGCCTGGTCATCCAGGCCGGAGAGAACCCGGCGGCTCTCGCCGGAGCCGCTGCCCGCGCGGTGCGGGACGTGGCCCCGGACCAGCCGATCGAGAAGGTGCTAACGCTGGACCAGATCCGGGATGAAAGCGTCGCTCCCCGGCGTCTCAATGCGCTGCTCGTCGCCTCTTTCGGCATATTGGCCCTGATTGTGGCCGCGATCGGCATAGCCGCCGTGCTCGCCTTCTCCGTGAGTGCCCGGACCAACGAGATCGGCATCCGCATGAGCCTGGGCGCCGATGCAATGAAGGTCCAGCGCATGGT
>JANYKV010000060.1 GCA_025358055.1 Gemmatimonadota bacterium | reverse complement strand
GCCCCATCGAGAAGGGTGCTCGCCCCGGGCGCGGGCGCAACGGAGGAGGCGGCGTACGGGTAGCCCCAAGCGGGCACCGTATTCCAAACGTCCTGCACCGTGGGGTTGTTGTTCAGGCTGAAGCCGTATGTCATCGCGGTGGAGCCGAGGTGCGTCTGGTTCGCATAGCGAATATCCACATTGTCCATGCCGATTTGGCCGACGACCGGGTCGTAGGTCAATTGAAGAAAGGTACCCAATCGCGGGGTAATCGCCTCACCGAAGAAGAGGCTGAGTTGCTGGGGGAACTCGACATTCCCGTTTTGGGTCCCGGGGATCGCGGTACTGACTTGGGTCAGGGACGTCATCACCATGGCGGAGATCGGCGGGATCACACCGAGCCTCAAGGACTCCCGGCTGCCGCTGTCGCCCGCTTTCACGGTCTGGAGGCCAGTCAGGGTGTAGCCGTTCAGCTTGAATGTCCGGCCGAATGACGTGAGTTGGGGAAACGAAGTGTGGCACACGTTGCAGGCCAGGCCGGTCTGCCGAGAAAAACTCGGAATCCCCGCAACGGAGTAAACCTTAGCGTGAGCCGCGGCGAAGTCCGCGACGTAGCGTCGGGAGACGGTGCTGAGGTCCTCCGCGCGCGCCGTGGTGCGGGCGCTGCAGGCGAGAATCGCGAGGACAACCAGAGACGGGGAACGCATGTGCACCTCCAAAGGGGAAACGTGGGTTGGCAACCCACCTGGATCCTTCAGGGGTGAGAGATAACGATTCCTTTATGAAGGCAATGTGAATGCTGGGTGAGTAGCCCCCCATAGCTCCCCGGACCAAAAACGATCCCCGGAACCCCAAGCCCTCTCTTGACTTTGACCGCGGGCCCCTCGGCGCCAGATTGATAGCTTCGACGCAGGCGCCGCCTCCCGGAACCGGGACGTGGCGGTCCGCGACCGGGACCAGGAGGACCGACACGAACATGGGGAATCGGCTCAAGCAGCTCGAGCGAGGCTTAAGGCGTCGGTTTCTCGACAGCAGCAAACCGTTCGCCGGTGTTTCAACCGACGTGCCCCGGGACATCCTGGGGTTGGGCGCGCAACCCAAAATCCTTTTTCTCCGGCCGGACCGGATCGGGGACGTGTTGGTCTCAGTGCCAATCCTGCGCGCGGTGCGAAACCACCTCCCCGCCGCGACCCTTCACATGCTCCTGAGCCGGAACAACTATAGCGTCCGTGACGCGGTCGCCCCGTTCGTGGATCGGTTTTGGCGTCACGACAAGACCGTGGCCAATTCGCTCCAATTGTTGTTCCGGCTGCGCCAGGCTCGATACGACCTCGTGGTGGATCTGGTGGACAATCCCTCGGCGATTTCCCACATCGTCATCCGGTCGATCCACCCCCGTGCGGCACTTGGCGTCCTCCATGCCCGACCCGGGGTGTACACCCATGCCGTGCCGCACCTCGATCCGGCCCGAGTGCATATCGTCGATCGTCTCGCCCAACTCTTACTCGCGTTCGGCATCGACCCATCGGGAGAGCCGCTCGATCTCGCCTACCCTCTCACGAACGCGGATCGGTCTTCGGCGCGGGCGCGCCTGGGCGCCACGCCAGACCGGGTCGCCTTCGGCATCAATGTTTCCGGCCGGGGAGCGCACAAATATTGGGGCCGACAGAACTTCATCGGATTCATTCGGTGGCTGCGGGAGGCGGAACCCCGGGTAGAGGCGTTCATTTGTGGCGCGCCGGGAGACGCGGCGGAAATTCAGGCCATTGCGGAAGCCACTGGAGCCCGGGTGGTGCCGGCCTTGCCGTCGCTGCACGACTTCGCGGCACTGATCCAGCAATTCAACGCGCTGCTCACTCCGGACACGTCCGTGGTGCACCTGGCGGCCGCTGGGAAGGTGCCGACGATCGCGCTCTACCACGCGGTGCCCCAAGCGATGCCTTGGTTACCCTACCAGACTCCGCACCGGGCGGTCGTCCATATGGAGAGTCTCCGCCAGATCGCCTTGCCGGACGTGATTGCCGCGGCCCGGTCACTGATGGAGGAGTGCTTCCCAGCCCAGGTGGCGAGGTGAAACTGTCCACCCGCCGCAGTGACACTGGCGCGATGCCTTCCGGGGGGCGGCCCCAGACCTGCGGTGCCGGCCGTCGATCGGTTGGCAACACGGCCTCGACCAATGCAACGCCCCCTCCCGCGGCTCTCGGCGCGGTCTACAGCAACGAGACGGGTCGGAGTTATCGGCTGGACCGCCTGATCGGCAAGGGGGGGTTCGGCGAGGTCTACCTCGCCACGCCGACCCCAATCGGGTCGCTCCCGTCACGGGTTTGTGTCAAAATCAACTACTCGATCACGGCCTGGCTCCGCGAGGCCTATTTCGCCCAGCTCCTGGACAAGCACGCCCGAGCGCTCCAGGTGTTCGACCGTTTCGTCGAGGCCGAGACCGCGCGCTCTCGCTACTGCCTGGTGATGGAGTACGCCGAGCATGGCGACCTCGGCGCCTGGCTCGATGCCAAGGGCGGGCAGCCCGAGCGATTCGTGCGCCGGGAGATCGCAGCCATCCTGGAGATTTTGGACGTTCTACATCGGGGCCAGGCGCTGCACCGCGATTTGACTCCGTTCAACGTGTTCGTATGCCAGAACGAACGCCTGAAGCTAGGCGATTTCGGAATCGCCACGCACCAGGTCAGTCGCCTCGGCGTGACCGCCGACGCGTTCAATCCATTTGGCGCCCCGACCGAGATTGCCTGGGGGAAGGTCCGCAAGTGGCAACAACGCGACGACATCTATCAGGTGGGCCAACTGATCGCGATGCTACTCCGGGGCGACGTCCGGAGTCCCATGGGAAGCCGCGACGTGCGGGGTCTCCCCTGCGGCGATCACCTCAAGGAGGTCATCCATCGCTGTCTCGGGGCTCGGGAAAAGCGGTATCAGGCGGCGGGCGAATTGATCGGTGCCCTTCGGCGGCCTCCGAAGGAGCTTCCGTCCGAGCGGGTCCGGAGTCTCCGGGGCCGGCGCTTGTCGTTCACCGGGTTCCTGAGTCGGCCGCGGCGCGAGGCGATCGCAGCGGCCAAACGGGCGGGTGCGATCGTACAGGGAAGCCCGGGCCGTCCACCGACTTATTGGTACGCGGTCGACCCAACGCTCTTCAGATAGCCGGGAAGGGCGGCGGGCTGAAGCTGATGGAGATTCGGCGTCTGGCCTCCAAGGGGCACCGGATCATCATCATTGGGGAGGCGCAGTTTTGGAAACTGGCCGCGCCAACCAAGCCGCGGCGCAAGCCGGGCAAGCGGACCTGATCGAGGAGAATGAGAGTGTCGCGGGCTCTTGGGCGTTGACGGCCGGGGCTTGGGTGGTGGCGCACTACTGTGCTGTAACCCCTCGTTGCAGCGGACGCGGCACCTGGCACCGCGCCGCTGAACTCGCAGATCGTTGGGCATCAAAAAGCGTAGAAGTATCCACGCCCACAGACCAAGAGTGCCTTTGTGGTCACCTGAGGGAGCCACACGATGAAGGTCAGTCCCCATCTTACGTTTGACGGTCAGTGCGAGTCCGCATTCAAGTTCTATGAACGATGTATCGGAGGCAGGATCGTCACAATGCTCACGTGGCGAGATTCCCCGATGGCGGAGCAAGCCCCGCTGGAATGGCACGATAAGATCCTTCACGCGACTCTAACAGTCGGCGATAGCGTCCTGACGGGCGCCGACGTTGTTCCTGAGCAATATGAACAACCGAAGGGCTTCTTCGTGCAGCTTGGCCTGGATGACCCCGGAGATGCCGAACGTATTTTCGCCGTGCTGGCGGAAGGGGGAACGGTTCAGATGCCGATCCAGAAGACATTCTGGGCCCGTCGCTTTGGCGTGTTAGTCGATCAGTTCGGCATACCTTGGGAGATCAACTGCTAGCACGGGCAGTAGGGTTGGAGACCGCAACCGGCAGAGGCATCGGCGGGCGATCTACTGGTGGTTCGCTTGTCTCGCTTTGTAGACGCGCCCGCGGCTGAACGTTGGCGTTAGGCAGCAAACGCCTGGAGGACGCACAGATGGCACGACCAGAAATCGCCGGCATCTCCCCGTTCTTCATTGTGCAAGACGCGGCGGGAGCACTTTCGTTCTATCGCGACCGGCTGGGGTTTGAGGTCACCTTTCAAGAACCTGCCGGCGATCCCTTCTTTGGCATCGTGCGCCGGGGTGGCGCAATGATCATGTTCAAGGGTGTCGGTGTAGATCCACTCCCCAACTACAGGCGGGAGCCTGCAGCTCGCTGGGACGCGTATCTTTACGTTCCCGATCCTGACGCGCTGGCGGCTGAGTTTGCGTCGCGAAATGTCGAATTCTCGGAACCACTCAAGGATACTCAGGACGGTCTGCGCGGCTTCGAGCTCAAGGATTCGAACGGTTACGTCTTGTTCTTTGGTCGCCCTCGGTCGTAGATACGCACCTCAGGCGCACCCAATGGATGTATGCTGACGGTCCGAAGAGTGCCCCTGCCGTCTAACACGGCAAGGAACCGGTCGCCGGGCGGTGCCCTCGTCGCTACGCCTCGGCGCGGGTTATGCCAAGTCGTTATGCCGCGGGAGGGACCCCATGAGGCGCACGTGGACGATCATTGGCGTTGGCGATGTGCCTGGCAGCTTCAAGTGGTACCAGTCGCTACTTGGCCTGCCGGAGACGGCTCCCGGCCATAACTACTTCGGTCAAATCCTCGACTCGGATGGAACGGTCTTGCTCTGCCTTCACGAGTGGGGTGCCCATGAGCATCCCTCCTTGATGAACCCCGATCACGCGCAGCCGGGCAACGGTCTCCTCTTGTTTTTCCGGGTCGATGATTTCGACATGGCGCTGCCAAGGGCGCGCGCGCTCGTCGGGCGCCTCGAGGAGGAGCCCCACGTGAACCCGAACACTGGAACTACGGAGTTCTCACTCCGAGATCCGGACGGGTATTACGTCACGATCAGTGCGCTCTCTGGGGCCCAACCAGGCATGGGAGCTGACCGGAGTGACTCGTGAACGTTGAGGACTGCCGCCCGACATTGGGGGCCAGGTTGCGGTCGCGCCGGCACGAGCGGCCCCCGCTGGTTATGGACAAATCCGTTAGATGGCGCAGAATGGGGCCGCCGCCTTGACCTCGATCTGGAGACTGGGTTGAATTTGCTGGTTGGGCTCGTTGGGCTGGTCTTGGGCGAGCTTTCGGGGAACGAGCTGATCCCGATCGTCGGCAAACCATCAGTCGTCGCATTCCTCGTCGGCGTAGTGTTTTCTGGGGTGCTGGCGATCACCGCAGACCGCCGGAAGTTCGACAGGCCATCGCTCCGCTTTGTGACGGCCCTGGGTGCTGGAGGCGGGCTTCTCTACTTTCTCTTCATTGCGGCCATGAACGCGGCCCGGGTCTGGTCCGCTTCCCACCCCATCGCCAACCTGACGGTCCGCATACTCCTGGGCGGTGGATCGGCCGCGGCTACCCTCATCCTTGCCCGAAGAGCCGGGCATGCGCGGAAGTCTGGCGAGGAATCACGCACCCTGCAGCCGCAGAAGCGCAGAGTCGTTGGACGGCCAGCGACAGTAAACGCGTCCCACGTCGTTGGCATCCAACAGGGAGTCTCTCTCACCTGGAGTGGTCCATGTTCGAGCTTTTCCGCGCATGCCTGAGCGTTGGCCTCGTCGTTGCGGGGCCGAAGATCCCTGGCCCTTCCGCGCCGCTGCCCTACGCCTGGCGGCCCATTGCGGATAGCGCCGCCTTTCCCGGGGCCTACAACTTCCCGGTGTTCGCCGTCGGCAACGCCATGTGGGCGTTCCATCCGCAGGGGAACTGGTCGTCGACGGATGGACGCCGTTGGGTCCGGTCGCTGTTGCCGCACAGCGGCCTCAATTCCGGCTACCAGAAGTACGTTGCCCTGCACGATGCGGTGTACGCCCTCGGCACGATGACGGGCAACTATCTCGATCTGCACCTCACGTCGCGCATCGCGCGTAC
The DNA here is from genome assembly GCA_025358055.1 of Gemmatimonadota bacterium. GTDB lineage: Bacteria > Gemmatimonadota > Gemmatimonadetes > Gemmatimonadales > GWC2-71-9 > JANYKV01. The sequence goes on along the minus strand of JANYKV010000060.1, from coordinate 10,967 downwards.
GCGAGACTTCCGCACCTGGGACGTGGTCGCGCCCACCTCGAATCTGCCGGCCCGCGTGTTTTATGGGGCCGTGACGTTTCACGATCGCGTGTGGCTCCTCGGGGGCTTCGACGGGCGGACGTACTACCACGATGTGTGGAGTTCCGCCGATGCCGTGCACTGGACGCGCGTCACGGCCGATGCGGGATGGAGCGCGCGCAACGTCGACCTCGCGGTGGTGTTCCACGACAAGTTGTGGATCATCGGTGGCGGCGTGATCGATGGTCAGCGTGAGCCGAATCCCAACGCGAAGCGCGAAGCGTGGTCGTCGAGCGATGGCGTGCACTGGACGAAAGCGCCGGATCGCGCCGGGCCCGCATGGGGCGGCACACCGGTGGTGTTCGACAACCAGTTGTGGCTGGTCGGCGCCAATCGCAATTCCACCTTTGCACCGGCGTCGCTTGTGACCGCGGATGGCACGACGTGGCGGGAAGAGTCGGCCCCGTGGTCCCCGCGTGGGGCACCGGCGGTGTGGGTATTCCGCGACACCCTGTTCATGGCGGGTGGTAAGTACTCCGTGATGGAACAAGGGACGCCACGGTTTATTTATCGCAACGACGTCTGGCAGATGACGACGGCTCGGTAGTCGTTCTAACCCCTGGCGTGGACGTGGTCGGTGTCGCGTGCTCCGCACCGCGGAAGACGGCGACGTTGCAGGCCGACTCTGCTCTGCGGACCTTCTCCACGAACGAAAGGCGGCGTACGAGAACGCTGATATCACCGCGTGGCAGCGGGCGCGTGGCCGATAGCAGCGTCTGTTTGACAAGTCGCCGTCGGGCCCCGATGTTGATCGGGGGATGGCGCGGCCGCTCAGCGCATTGCGGGGCCCGCCGCTGAACACTTTCCGTTAGGCAGCTACGCCGGAGGAGTATGAGGCGCGAGGAACTGTCACACCTGTTGGCGTTTATCTCCGCCGCTGAACGGCTAAAAGACACCGAGCGCAGCGGCTGGACGTCGAGCGGACGCCGCGACACTGTCGCTGGACACACATGGCGCCTTTGCCTCATGGCGCTGGTCTTCCACTCCTCATTTCCGGAAACGGACCTCGCGCGGCTTCTCACAATCTGCATCTTGCACGATCTCGGGGAGGCGGTCCACGGTGACATCCCGGCACCACAACAGCTCGGTCGAGGTGACAAGAGCGCCGCAGAGCGCGCCGACCTCATACAGTTTCTCACTCCATTGCCGGAGCCGCTCCGGGCGGAGTTTCTCGCCTTGTGGGATGAATACGAAGCGGCGATGACCACCGAGGCCCAGCTGGCCAAGGCGCTGGACAAATTGGAGACGATCATTCAACACAACCAAGGTGCGAACCCGGCCACTTTTGACTATGACTTCAATCTTGGGTACGGTCGCAAATATACCGACATGCATCCACTTCTGGCCGAGCTGCGAACCGAGCTGGATGCCATGACATCACGGCGTTCACAAGAAGCCAGAACCGGCCTCGCTCGCCCGTAGCTCGCTAACATGCGGCTTGGAGCAGACGAGGCCACCGCACCTGGTCGACCGGTTTGGCGTCGACGGCGCGGCCTCGCAGCGCATGCTCAGATCGTTAGGCAGCGCCACTCAATCGCATTCAGCACCTGCAGACGATAGCGGCCCAGGACATCCTGTTTTCGAACACCTGGCTGAGGCAGAAACATGAAGAACGTTGCGAACGCCCGATTCGCTATCAAGAGGTGGGACGAGAAGCCTTATAGCGAGGGCCAGGACCTACCAAAGCTGACTCGGGCCGCCGTCACAAAGACGTTCACCGGCGATATCGCGGGCGAGGGACATGTCGAATACTTGATGATGTACCGCAGCGACGGCTCGGCCACCTTCGTCGGCCTCGAGCGGGTCGTCGGGCACGTTGCAGGGAAATCGGGCAGCTTTGTGCTCCAACGCACCGGAATATTCGAGAACGGCGCGGCGAAGGAGTCCTACTTCGTCATCCCTGGATCCGGCACCGGAGAGCTTCGGGGCCTCCGCGGCGAGGGCACGTCGGCTGTTGGGCACGGGACTGAGCATCCTCTAACGCTGAACTATGAGTTGGGTTAGCAACCAGTCGGAGGGAAGATGCAGATATCGAGCGCGATCGCACAGCTCCGGACTACGGACCTAGGCGCATCAATACGTTTTTACACCACCAAGGTGGGATTGACGCTCGAATTCCAGCACCAGGACTTTTACGCAGGCATTCGGGCGGGCGGCCAGATCTTTCACCTAAAACTCGTAGCCGAGAAGGACCCCTCTATCGAATTCGTGGATAAGGGGGAACACTTCCACCTCTACCTTGAAACGGACGATGCCGCGGCTACGGCAGACGCGTTGAAAAGCAATGGGGTTCACCTGGTGAAGGACGTGCATGAAACCACCTGGGGAACGAAAGAGTTCGTCATCAAAGACGATCAAGGACATACGCTGTACTTCGGCGAGTCTCGATAGGTCACTAACAACGCGTTCCAGGCCGCCACCCGCGATCCGTCCCCGCCTTGGCCCCTTGAGTTGAGATGAACGAAGCAAAGTCGTCTGGATCACGAGCTCTCCTCGGGTTGGGCGCCGGGGCCTCCGTCGGCGCCGCCATCATCGGCATTGGTCTGCTTCGCGCACTATTTTGCCATCGCCGTCAGCGTCCTGGGGGCGGTGACGCGCAGGGGCCACTCCTCCCTCCCATCCACGCGGCCAGCACCGCAGCGAACTACTTCTTCTGGGCTGGTGCAGCTGCCGGGGCCGGCGCCGCGACGCCGCTGAACATGTCCACGACGTAGTGCCACTTGCCGTCGGCGCCCCTCCGCAGAACTTCCGCGTACTTCACGGTTTCCGACGCACCGCCCATCTTGAAGCTCCCCGTCCCGACCAGGTAGGCCAGGTCGCCGACCCCATATGCCGTGGTCGAGGTGAGCACGAAGTCGCTCGCGCCACCGGCGATAAGGCCGGCAATGACGGGATGCCCAGCGGCCCCATCCAGAATCGGGGAGTCGGGGGGCATCAGCTTGGCATCGGCCGCATAGACCGCGAACACCGCCGCCGTATCCTTGGCGTTCATGCCCGCAGCGAACGCGGCGTCGACCGCCTTCACGGAATCGAGCTCGGCTGCCGACAGTGCGATGGGGGCGGCGGCAGGAGGCGTATCCGGCTTGGGGGCGCAGGCAATGGCAAGCAGGCCGAGCCCGAGGAGGGATGAAAGGCGCACTAGGACAGCTCCAGTGTTGAGGAGTGGAACAGGGGACCAGCGGCGGCAAAGCTAACGTGACGCGTCCGGTTCCAGCACCCCCCAACGCGCCCCCCAGCAGGAGACGGTCGCCGCGGCGCTCCGTTTGACATGTCGCCGCCGGGCCCCGATTTTGATCGGTGGACGTCGCGGCGCTCCGCTCCATGCGGCGCGCGCCGCTGAACACTATCCGTTCAGCGGCCCAACACACATGGAAGGGAGTGGAGGGTCTCATGTCTAGCACGCCCGTAAATCCGAACAAGGCACTCTGGGAAAAGGGCGATTTCACCCGTATTGCCGAGACCATGCGCGAAAGCGGAGAAGCGCTCGTGCAGCGTATCAGCATCACCGAAGGGCTCAAGGTGCTAGATCTCGGATGCGGCGATGGCACCACGGCATTGCCGGCAGCGAAACTGGGAGCGGAGGTTCTCGGCGTCGATATTGCACGAAACCTGGTCGAGGCTGGTAACCGGCGGGCCGCGGAGCATGGCCTGGCCAATTGCACGTTTCGCGAAGGCGACGCGACGAACCTGCAACCAATTCCAGATCAGGCGTTTGACGTCGTCATCAGTATCTTTGGCGCAATGTTCGCGCCCAAACCGTTCGATGTAGCCAAGGAGATGGTGCGCGTGACGCGGGCCGGAGGGCGGATCGTGATGGGCAACTGGATTCCCAACGATCCCACGCTCGTGGCGCAGATTCTGAGGATCAGCTCTGCCTATGCGCCGCCGCCTGAAGGTTTTGTCAGCCCCATGACGTGGGGCGTCGAGGGCAACGTGCTTGAGCGGTTTACTGGCGCAGGAGTTCCGGCGGAAAAGATTTCCTTCATCCGAGATACATTCACCTTTAACTTTGGCGGCCCACCGGCACTGTTCGTAGATGAATTCAGGAACTACTACGGACCCACGATGAATGCATTCGGGGCCGCTGAAAAGAACGGTCGGGCCGCCGACCTGCAAAAGGAGCTGGAAGAGCTATTCAGCAGCCAGAATACAAGTACGCATGCCACGAGGATTCCGGCGACCTTCTTGCGCGTTACGATCACCTGTTGAGCAGTACGAAGCCGGTTATCTGAGGGGCGCCCGCCGCTGAAGCGCAGCTCGCTAAACCGCCGCCCCAAAGGGCACTAGAGGACAATCGTGTCGATTCTTCGTGAGTACTGGTGGCTCATCATCTTTGGCATCGCGCTCATTGCCTTCTCCGTTCGTCGTATACGCGGAAGGAACAACTGACGGTTCCCCATGGCGGCGGCCAGCAGCCCTTGGAGCTGTCGGCGCCTAATCGAAGGATTCGGCGTGACCGTGTGGGCACACCCAGCTTGGTGGCCAGCCGCGACTCGTCGCGAGCTTCGGGGCTACCGCGCCAGATGGCAGGCGGAACTTCAGACGGCGAGGGGTTATTCAAGTGAAACTGGCTTGGCGGGTCTCGGCGGCGGTCGCAATGGTGGCGCCGGTGAGGGCCTCGGCCCAGGCGTTCGACCCTCGGGTGCCCCTCGACATTCGGGTGCCCAAGGCGCCGATTGCCGCGTCGGTTGGCGATCGGTCCATTCTGGTGTACGAACTTCGGGTTACCAACCTGGGCCACCGCGATCTGGCGATCCAGCGGCTCGACATCTCGGGCGACGGCAAGCCCCTCGCCGTTTTCGACGGCGACTCCCTCATGAGGATGACGAGGCGGATGGCGGACACTGGCGACGGCCGGGCCGTCCGGTCCGGCCGGCAGACGCTCGTCTACGTCGCCGTGATGGTGCCGAACGACCGGATCCCAGCCCGGCTCGATCACCGATTGTTGCTCACGGCGCCGGACTCGTTGGCGGGGGCAGCTCCGGACACCTTGAGCGGATTCCAGCTTGCGGTGGACCGGAGGCCCGCCATGGCGATTCAGTCGCCGCTCCGGGGCGGGCCCTGGCTCGCGGCCAACGGACCCGGGAATGCCTCGCGCCACCGGCGGGCCGGTTACCCCTTCGAGGGTCAGGCCCGGATCTCCCAGCGGTACGCCGTGGACTGGCTGATGTTCGGGCCGGACGGCACGCTCTTCCACGGGGATTCGACGCGGAACGAAAACTGGTACGGGTACAAGCAACCGCTGCATGCGGTCGCCGTTGGGACCGTCGTGGTGGTAAAAGACGGGATTCCGGAAAACGTCCCCCTGGCTCCTGAACGCGCAGTGCCGATCACGGTCGAGACGATCGGCGGGAATCATGTCATCCTCGATCTGGGCGGAGGCAATTACGCCTTCTACGCCCACCTGATTCCGGGGTCGATCCGGGTCAAGGTGGGCGACCGGGTGGCCGCCGGTCAGGTGATCGGGCTGCTCGGCAACTCCGGCAACTCGGGTGCGCCGCACCTGCACTTCCACGTGGGGGACCGGCCGTCACCGTTAGGTTCGGAGGGCGTTCCATACCTGTTCGAGCAGTACTCTGTGCTCGGTATGACGGCGGGCTTTCCCGCCCCGTGGAAGGGCGGAGGAACCCCCTTACCCCGGCGCCGAGTGATGCCGCTCGACAACCAGGCCATTCAGTTCGAGCGCTGAGGGCTGCCGGGCCGCAGCAAGCCGGTGCCCCGCCGTTTGATCGCTCTGTTCATAATTTGGCTCAAGAACCTGTACCCCGACGACGACCGTTCGGCAGATCCGAAGATGTGGTTTGGATCTTGGACAAGGCGAAGAACTCGCCGGAAGCTCCAACACGTGGACGCATATCGGACCGCCTCACCCAGAACGGGGCGGTACACAGTTCCCGGTTTCATCGTCGGCATTCCGGCTGTTCCATACATCATGCCTTTCCTGTTGGGCGTTGTGTTGTTGCGGCGCGCCGGTGAAGAGCACAATCGACGGTGAGCAACCGGAATTGCGCAAAGTATGGGGTCGGCAGGCGACGGTCATTCCGGACCGTCATCTGCGCGCGTTAGTCTCCCCGCTCGGTGAGCGTTGTCAGGGCCCAGCTAAGGCGATGTTGATCTTTGCCGGTGAAGTACATGCACCGACCGTAGTCACAATCCCGCCTGGAAACATCAGGCGGTTGAAGCTGGCGGCCGCGGTAGAGTTCAGCCCGCCTAAATGTTGATGTGCCGTGCGGCAACAATGAAACGATGGGTTATTCGCCTGCGCACCGTCCGGCCACAACTCAATCGCGATGCTTGAGAGAGGAGACGACAGAATGAGGGTTCGCTCTCCTCGGATGCTGCTCGCACTCGTGACATCAGTCGCTGGCTGCACGCCGCCGGCAGCTCCCGTGCATGAGGTGCCGATCACCGGCGCCGAGTACACTTTTGTCCATCCCGATACGCTGGCGAGTGGGCCGACGGTCTTTCGATTCGTGAACGCCGGGAAGGTCCGCCACGAAATGAGCCTGGGCCGTCTCAAGCCAGGGGCTACCCTGGCCCAGAGCCTGGCCGCCGGCCCCAAGGGCGGAGTGCTGTTTGAGAGCTGGGCAGCGATTCTCGTCGCCGACCCAGGCGACACGGTGCCGGGCCGAGTGTTCATTGATCTGGTGCCGGGCGCCACCTACGTGCTCTGGTGCAGCTTTCACGACAGCGCCGGTGCTCCAGCCCACGCAGCTCTGGGCATGACGGCGAGCCTCGCCGTCAAATGAGGTCGATGGGAATCCTTGCCCACCGGAGGTCACACATGTCGGCCAGAAAGAAGACCCCGATCGCCCCTCTCGTGCTTTGTCTCTGTTTTCCGACTCCCGTCGCTGCGCAACAATCGCCGGCGCCGCCTACAGCCCCCGCGCGTCCCGCACGACCAATAGGAGAGGAAATCACCAACAGAACACCGCAGGACGAGAAGCTCCTCAACGATTGGCCGAATTTGCAGCAGTACCGCGAAGCGAACGCCAAACTCGCCCCGCCCGTGAAAACCGAAAACCGCGTGGTCTTCTTCGGCAACTCCATCACCGAGGGATGGGCACCCTATTTCGCTACTATGTTTCCCGGCAAGCCGTACCTCGGCCGCGGTATCAGCGGGCAGACGACCCCCCAGATGCTCGTCCGATTCCGGCAGGACGTCATCGCGCTCAAGCCAAAGGTTGTCGTGATTCTCGCCGGCACCAACGACATCGCCGGCAACACTGGCCCTTCCTCAATCGAAATGATCGAGGACAATCTCGCCTCAATGGCCGAGCTGGCAAAGGCGCATGGAATCCGATTGGTGCTGTCGTCGGTGCTTCCGGTCTACGACTATCCGTGGAAGCCTGGTTTGCAGCCGGCGCCGAAGATCATCGCGCTCAATCAATGGATAAAGGATTTCGCTCGCACACACAGCGCCGTGTATCTCGACTACCACTCGGCCCTGGTCGATGGACTTGGCGGAATGCGCAAGGAGCTGTCTCCCGACGGTGTCCACCCAAATGAAGCCGGATACCGAGTCATGGCGCCACTCGCAGAGCGAGCAATCGGCCAAGCATTGCGGGGAAAGCGTAGCCTGTTCACGCGCGGTGGTGCAGTGCTGCGTGGCCCAATGTGAAGTCGCTTTAGCGATACACGCCGAGCCGCGGCTTTAGCGGGGAAGAGACCCGCCCTTCTCGCGGCATTCAGCCGCGAACAACTAAGTTCCCCCAATGACGGCTCCCGCCCCCATCCTGCCCAAAGACCAAGATGAATACCTTTGGGGCTGGGACCTCACCCCCGGGATCGTCTCCGTCCACGCCGAGCCCACTGGCCTAGCCACCATCTGGCGCCGACTCCCCGCCACCAACCAACTCGTCCGCGAGGAAACTCGGTTCCGGCCCTGGCTCCTTCTCGCCCAACTCGACGACCTTCACCACCTCGGCCCCGACCTGGCTCCCGAGAGCGCCGCGAGCAGCGCGCGCGTGACCTACCGCGAACTCGAAGGCCCCGGCTCGCTCCGGTTTCTCGTGAGTGCCGCGGAGGGCAGATTCCTAACGCAGGCCGTGCTACACGGCGCCAACAAACGGCTCGGACGCCAACTCACCCACCTCCGCGACCTCGGCCAAGAATCCATTCTCTCTCTCCCTCCCGAGGAGCAGTATCTCGTCACCACCGGCCGCACCTACTTCCGCGACCTAACGTTCGATCAACTCCACCGCCTTCAATTCGACCTCGAAACCACCGGCCTCGACCCCGCACGCGACCGCATCTTCATGATCGCAGTTCGCGACCCGTCCGGCACCGCCCAGGTCCTCGAGGCCCGCGGCCCCGGCGATGCGGCCGAGGCTGAGTTGATCCGCAAGCTGGTGGCGGCGGTCGCGGCGGCGGACCCGGACGTGATCGAAAATCACAACCTCCACGGCTTCGACCTGCCCTTCCTCGATCGTCGAGCCCGCAAGTTAGGCATCCCCCTCGGGCTCGGCCGAGTCGCCGGGTTGGGGCTGAGACAGCGGGCCACGCGACGGGAAGCGGCCGCGAGCGGGACGGATGCCAATCACCGGGTGAGGTTTGTCGCACCGGGCCGCGAGCTGATCGACACGCTCGATGCGGTCCGGAGATACGACTTCTCCGCCCGCGAGCTGCCGGGACACGGACTCAAGGCGGTGGCGAAGCACCTAGGGATCGCGAAGCCGGACCGCGAGTACGTTCGCGGCGACCAGATCTACACTGTCTTCCGCCGCGACCCGGACCGGATCCGCCGTTACGCAACTGGTGACGTGGAGGAGGTCGCCGCCCTTGCCCGGATGCTGGGCGGCGCCGCCTTCGCGCTCGCCCGTATGGCCCCTCGTCGGTATGAGCGGCTCGCGGACGCCGGAGCGGCGACCGGCGTAATCGATCCGCTCCTCGTCCGCGCCTACCTCCGAGCCGGCATGGCACTCCCCGCGCATGAGCCGGGCGACGGCACGCCCCACAGCGGCGCGGCCCTCCACCTCTTCGCGACCGGCGTGGCGCACCGAGTGGTGAAGGCGGACGTCGCGAGCCTCTACCCTTCCCTCATGCGCGCCTTCCGGATCGGCCCCGCCCGTGATCGGCTCGGTGCTCTGCTCACCCTCGTCGATCGGCTGCTCGAGCAACGCCTCGCAGCCAAGGCGAGCGCTCGGGCGGCCCCCGCCGGGTCTGCGGAGCGACACACCAACGAGGCGATGTCGGCGGCGATGAAGCTGGTCATCAACTCGGCCTATGGATACATGGCGGCGGGCGGGACTCTGACCCGATTCGCGGACGTTCATGCGGCGAACGAAGTGACTCGCCGCGGCCGCGAAACGCTGGATCTAATGTGCCGGGAGCTGGCCAAACGCGGAGTGATGCTGGTCGAAGCGGATACCGACGGCGTGTACTTCGCGGTCCCCGACTCGTGGACCGAGGCCGACGAGCGGCGGGTGGTAACGGAGGTAGCGGCCCTCCTCCCGCCGCGAGTGCAACTCGAGTTCGACGGGCGCTATGCGGCGATGCTCTCGCACGAGCCAAAGAACTATGCGTTGCTGGGGTATGACGGGACGCTGGTGCTCCGCGGGGTCGCGTTTCGCTCGAGCCGAGCGGAGCCATACGGCGAGACATTCCTGCGCCAGGCAATTGGGCGGCTGCTGGTAGAGGACCTGGCCGGGGTCCGGGCCGCGTATCTCGACACGGTGGACTCGCTCCGCAGTCGCGGACTGCCAACCCGCGAGGTCACTTCGCGCGTCCGGCTCACCAAGTCGCCGACCGAGTACCGGGAAACTCGGGAAACTCGGCGGGAGCTGCCGTACGAAGCGATGCTCACGAGCGGCCGCGCTTCGTGGCGAATCGGAGACAAGGTCCGCGTCTATCGCACCAAGACCGGCTCAAGCACAGTGCTCGCGGAAGGGGACGACGGTGCGGCGATCGAGGACGCCGAAGGGCGCGACTACGACGTCGAGCACTACGTCCGGCTGCTTCGCGACACGTTTGCCGCCAGGCTGGTTCGCGGCGTTGCGCCGGACGATTTCGTCGCACTGTTCTCCGATCCCGACCAGCCCTCGCTGTTCACCGCGTTCTTCCCGACGATGCGCGCCGTCCTGAACCAAGCCAGCGCACCAGGGCCCCCCGCCGAGAGGAGCTGATTCGATCGCAAGAATCGAGGGGGATGGGGTGATCTTCGCCGTGAACAACCGACCGGTGCAAGGCACAAAAGGCACGTACCGAGTGAACCTGCGTCACGGGGTGAGCAGAGTCGGTCCGGTCGCCGGCACACGGTCGGGATCATCTTTCACGACGCGAAATGATTCGCAAGATCGTGAGCGAGAACGCGCCTTCCCCTGCGTGGTCATTCCTCAAGGTTCGGAGAGCTCCGACGAGCGACCCACCTTTGCAGGAGGCAAAACGGAGCCGGTTGCTGGACCAGGCTTCACCGAGACGATACCTTTTCTTCGACTATGAAAAGCACCTTGCCCCTACCGTCGGTAGGCTTGCGAGCTCCCGCTTGGCTGCCTGAGTCCGGCAATGTATGGACGAGCCTCGCGGATGCGGCCGGTCGTATGATCCACCAGCCCACCGAACGAATCAACTGAGACCCAAGGAGAGCTCCATGACCATCACGTTGAAGCACTTCCCTGCCGGCGAACGCGGCTTCTTCCGGGCTCCGGTCCTGCTCACCGGGGCGAGCAAGGCCGTCCTTGTGGACGGCGGCTTCACGCTCGAGGACGGCCGCGCCGTCGCCGCCGCCATCCAGGCGACCGGGAAGCAGCTCACGACGATCTACGTGAGCCAGAGCGATCCCGACTACTACTTCTCCCTGCGGCCGATCTCCGAGGCCTTCCCCGACGCGCGCGTGATCGCCAGCCCGGACACCATCGCGGCGATCGGCGCCAGCGTTCAGAAGAAGCTCG
>JANYKV010000140.1 GCA_025358055.1 Gemmatimonadota bacterium | reverse complement strand
TGACGCCGGCGTTGTCGGCGCTGCCGTCGCGATAGAACGTGTAGGTTGGATATTCGACGGTCACCGATGGTGACGGAAGGTCGGCCGCCCCGTTGCGGGCAATGACCACGCCCTGATCGAACGGGTACTGGCGCCGTCGTTCGCTAACGGAGTACACCCCATCATCGTTGGCGTCCTCGAAGACGACCAGCGCATTGACGGCCGGGTCGACAATGACCTGGACGTTGTGCTGAAGGCTAACTGCCAGCCGCTGGGCGTAGGCTAGGAGTGACACCGAGTTTCGCACTTCGGAATTGAGCCGGTAGTGCACCCAGTCTAACCGCGAGACACCCATGGCGGCGATGATCCCCATGATCACAATGATCAGGAGCATTTCAGATAGGGTGAACCCGCGCTGCCCCGAACGGGAACGCCGCACCAGATTCACGGTTGGGAGGACGCTCTTGCCCATCATGTCACTCCAAGTCTCCAGGCCATCGCCGGGGAAATCCCCTTTGGCTCAGGGGGGGTATGTGGCAAAGTCCGAGCCACTCAAGGGGGTGTACGTAAAGTATTGCTTCACAACCACGTTTCCCCATGTTTCGTGAGGCGTTGGCGCCGCACAGTGTGGCGTTTTGCCCGGGGGCTCGATGGGCCACCTGTCAGCAAATCGCACACCACCCTGACCAATGATTTGCCAGCCTTTAGGCATGGGCCTAGGTTTCTCTGATGGCCGACCAAACCCTCATGGAAAAGCTCGTTTCCCTGTGTAAGCGCCGGGGCTTCGTTTTCCAGTCCTCGGAAATCTACGGTGGGTTGGGCTCGGTCTGGGACTATGGTCCGCTGGGCGTCGCGCTGAAGAAGAATATCAAGGAGCGCTGGTGGCGGGCCATGGTTCACGCCCGGGACGATATCGAAGGGCTCGATGCGGCCATCCTGATGCATCCAAGGGTGTGGGAAGCATCGGGGCATGTGAGTGGTTTCACTGATCCCCTCGTGGACTGCCGCGCGTGCAAGGCGCGGTTTCGAGCCGACCAGTTGGACCTGGCGCGCTGCCCTGAAAAGCCGAGTCTCAAGCCGGGGGCGCACACCAAGTGCGATCTCACCGAACCCCGGATGTTCAATCTGATGTTCAAGACCTTCATGGGGCCCCTGGAAGAGACGGCTGCCGCCGTTTACCTCCGCCCCGAAACCGCGCAGGGGATCTACGTCAACTATCTGAACGTGCTGCAGAGCTCCCGGCAACGCATTCCCTTTGGCATCGCCCAAATCGGGAAGGCGTTCCGCAATGAAATCACCCCCGGGAATTTCATTTTCCGCACCCGGGAGTTCGAGCAAATGGAGATGCAGTTCTTCGTGAAGCCGGGCGCCGACGCGGACTGGTTTGAGCAATGGCGCGGCTTCCGCATGGCCTGGCATCACCACCTCGGGCTCCGGCCCGAGAAACTCCGCTGGCATCAACATGCCGCGAACGAGCTGGCGCACTATGCGCGCGCCGCCTATGACATCGAGTATGAGTTCCCGTTCGGCTGGCAGGAGATCGAAGGGATCCACAACCGGGGAGATTTCGACCTCGGTCGCCATCAGGAACATTCCGGAAAGAAGCTCGAGTATTTCGACCAGGCTGAAAATACTCGCTATCTGCCGTATATCATCGAAACCTCCGCCGGGGCCGACCGAGTGACCCTGACCGTGCTTGCGGACGCTTACCGTGAAGAACAGGTCGAGGGGGAAGTCCGGGTCGTCCTCGGCTTCAATCCGGCGATCGCACCGATCAAAGCGGCGGTGCTACCGCTGGTGAAGAAGGACGGCATGCCCGAGGTGGCTACGGCGCTCTACCACGAGCTCCGCAAGCGCTGGCCGTGTTTCTATGACGATGCCGGTGCGATTGGCCGTCGGTACCGTCGGATGGACGAGGCCGGCACTCCGTTCTGCATCACCATCGACGGTCAGACCTCGACCGATCGTACCGTTACCGTGAGGCATCGGGATTCCATGCTCCAGGAACGGCCTTCCATAGATCAGCTCACCGACTTCCTCGCCGAGCGCGTCAGCGAGGGGTAAGCGGAGTATATTTCCCCGGGCACCTTCGACCCGTGTTTCGGGGCGCCCCCGAGCCCGCCGTTTGTCGGTCCGTTCCGGAGATTGAGGCGTATGAGACGATTCTTGTTTGTCGCTTTGGTGGTGGTCGCGCGGCCCGTGGTGGCGCAAACCCCGGCGGTGCGATACAAAGTTGGTGTCGTGAGTGAATCAGGCGACATCGTGAGTTGGTTCCGGCCCACGGAAGGCGGACTGGTGCTCGATCACGTCGTCCCCGTCGGCATCATGCCCGCGGACATCGACGGACCCCACAATCTGCAAGTCGCCCCCGATCAAAAATCGTACTATGTCTCCATCGCACACGGGGTTCCGTTCGGCTCGCTGTGGCGCCTCGACGCCAAGTCGGACACCCTGCTCGGCCGCGCGACCGTGGAGCTGTTCCCCACGACCATCGCCATCACCCCTGATGGTGAGTTTGCCTTCGTGGCGAATTCTGATTTCCACGGCGACCGCCCCCGAATCAACCCCGTCTCGATCGTTCATACGCCGACGATGACGAAAATCACCGATCTTCCCGCGTGCGACATGCCCCATGGGGTCCGGGTCAACCACGCCGGCACCAAGACCTACGTGTCCTGCATGAACAGCGATGAGATTCTCGAGCTCGATCCCGGAACCTTCACGATTACTCGGCGCGTCAAGATCGGAGCTGGTCACAACATGGCCGGCATGAACCATCCTGGAATGCAACACGAAGCGCCGCAAGCCACCGCTCCATTGCCCGCCCCGTCGCCGCTAGCGTCCAAGGAATGTGCCGGGACGTTCGTTTCGGTCTCACCAGACGACAGGACCCTGTATGTCGCCTGCAACTACGGGAACTCCCTCCAGGTCTGGGATGCCGCCTCCCTCACGCTCATCAAAGAAGTCCCGGTCGGTAAGGGAGCCTATAACGTGGAGCCGTCCCCCGACGGGTCGCTGCTGATCGTCACCAACAAGAAGGACCAGAGTGTGAGCCTGGTCGACGCCAAGTCGTTCGCCGAGCTGGCGCGCATCTCCACATCCAAGAAAATTGTGCATGGGGTGGCCTACTCCCCCGACGGTCGTTACGCCTATGTCTCGTGTGAGTCCATCGGCTCCGATCCCGGGGCCATCGACATCATTGACCTGACTACAAGGAAACTCATCAGTTCCGTGTCGGTGCCCGCACAGCCGACCGGCGTTGCGATTCTTCGGTACTAGCGTTGAGGGATGGTTGATTCATGGTTCATGAAATTGTGACGACCTTGGCTCCTGCTGCCGTGCTTGCTCAAGCCAAGGAGTTTTTCTCACGGCGCGTCCCGAATAGCGCGGCGTACCCCGAACGCGAAGGGCCTGCCTTCCTCACCCTGCGGGGCCAGGGGGGGGAGGAAATTGCCCTCGCCGCAATTGCTGATGGAGGAGGTGGAACCACCAAAGTGCGAGCCTCCACGCTGTTCTTCGATCAGGCTGTCGCCCGCTTTCTCTCCACCCTCCCAGAGCCGGTGTCGCCATGACCGTGATGTTGCCACTACGCGTCACCGTGCTGGACCATTGGGACGACATCGCCTTGGACCTTCCGGATTCCACTGCGGTTTCGGTCGTCAAGGGTGAAGCGCTGCGCCGAGCCAAGGTGAGCCAGCCGGCGGAGGCGTACCTCATCAAGTTCCGCGGGGCCGAGCTCGCCGATGGGGAAACCCTCGCGCAGGCCGGCGTAGTGCCCAATGGAGCCCTGATCGTGATGTCCCGGCGACGGACTCCGGTGCGCTGACCAGTTCATGCCCGCGCCTGGCCGAACGGTAACTCGCGTCGCCTGGGCCACCATGTTGTTGAACGGCCTCACCCTCGGGGTGTCCGGTTGGTACGCCGGGCGCCCCGTCTTGTTGTTGGTCGCGGCTCTCTGCTTCGCCTGTGTGGGCCTCATTCCGGTCGCGTGGAGACGCCACGAGGCTCACTTCGAGAATCTGGAAGCGGATCGCAAGGCACTCGCTGGCGAGGTTCGCGGTCTGCACGATCTACTCCGGAGCCGGGGAAAAAGCCCCTGAGCTCGTTGGCCGTGTTCTCCAGCGACCAATGTCTCGCTCACGACCCCGGGCGGGGCCATCCCGAGCAGCCCGCGCGCCTCCTGGTCCTCCGCGATCGGTTGGCCCAACACCCGGACATCTTACTTTACCACGCCGACCCGGCCCCAACCGCCGCATTGCTGGCGGTCCATCCCTCGGCATATCTCGAGTCTCTGGCCGAGTTGAGTCGTCAGGGTGGCGGGGCCCTCGATCCGGACACGACGATGAACGCGGGGAGTTGGGGGGCCGCCCTGGTGGCCGCTGGGGCTGTCCTCCAGGCTGTGAACTACGCGCACGAGGGATTCGGGCATGCCTTCGCCGCGATTCGCCCCCCGGGTCATCACGCGCTCGCCGCTCGGGCCATGGGGTTTTGCTTTCTCGCGAATGTGGTCATCGGGGTGCGTGCCGCTCAGGCGCGGGGACGCGATCGAGTTCTGATCGTGGACTGGGATGTGCACCACGGCAATGGCACCCAATCCCTCGTCGAGCACGACCCGTCGATTCGCTTCATCTCGTTGCACGAGTGGCCGGCCTATCCGGGTACCGGTGCGGGGTCGGAACGCGGGGTTGGGAACGTCTTCAACGTGCCTCGGCCAGCCGCTCTCCCTCCTGAAACATATGTGGAGGATTTGTGGGCCGCGGTGGTCGCCGCCACCACGGATTGGGCGCCGGAGATGGTCTTCATCTCCGCCGGGTTCGACGCGATGGCGGGAGACCCTTTGGGCGGTTTCACCCTCGAGCCTGAGCACTACGCGACGTGGTCCTGGCGTCTCCGGGAGCGATTTCCGGACACGCCGATTGTCGGAGCGCTCGAAGGAGGGTACGTGCCTTCGCGCCTCGCCGACGGGGTCATGGCGCACCTGACTGCCCTATCCTAGCCCGCCACTGCACCGGCCGACGGGCGGGTCTAGTCATGATTGCGCGGGGCGGAGTATATTTTGTATACAGTTCCCGCCCCGTCTTCTTTGACCGAGGACCCCAGTGCCCGCACCCCTACAGCTTACCGCTGATGTACTCACTCTGAAACTCAAGCATCCGTTCAAGATCGCTCGGCACTCCTATGAGGAGGTGCGAACGGTGCGAGTCGTTCTGCGCGACGCGGACGGTTTGGAGGGTCTTGGGGAAGCGACCCCGCAGACCTTCTACGGTGAAACGGTAGCAACCGCACTCGCCGCGCTCAATTTTTATTCCGATTACCTGCCTGAGACCGCGTTCGATCTCGAGGAAGCGGAGCGGCAGCTCGAACGGGTCCTGACGGGAAACAACTCGGTGCGGGCCGCCATCTCGACGGCGCTCCATGATCTGGTCGGGAAGCGGCTCGGGGTCCCGTTGTACAAGCTCTGGGGGCTCGATGCAGGCAAGGCACCGATGTCCACCTTCACGATTGGCATCGACACGCCTGAGCGCATCAAGATGAAGGTGCGTGAGGCGGCGCAATACCCAGTGCTCAAAGTCAAGGTCGGACGTGATAACGATCGGGAAATCTTGACCGCCATTCGCGAGGTCGCGCCGACTAAGGAACTTCGGGTCGACGCAAACTGCGGGTGGACGGTGAAGCAAGCCATTCGTAACCTGCCGATGCTCGCCGAGTTTGGGGTGACGGTGCTCGAGCAGCCGCTGGTGCGCACCGATATCGATGGGCTGGGTGAAATTCGCCGGCACGCGTCGATCCCTGTCATCGCCGACGAGAGCTGCATTGTGGCGAGCGACATCCCGCCGTTGGTCGGCAAGGTGGACGGGATCAACATCAAGTTGGCGAAGACTGGTAGCTTGCGGGAAGCGATTCGGATGATCGCCATCGCTCGGGCGCACCACATGATGGTGATGGTGGGATGCATGGTCGAAACGTCCATTGCGA
Organism: Gemmatimonadota bacterium; assembly: GCA_025358055.1. Classification (GTDB taxonomy): domain Bacteria; phylum Gemmatimonadota; class Gemmatimonadetes; order Gemmatimonadales; family GWC2-71-9; genus JANYKV01. The sequence continues at coordinate 78,557 of JANYKV010000140.1, read as the reverse complement.
TCACCGCACCCGCGCACTTCACCCCCCTGGTCGACATCGTCGATCTCGACGGGGCCGCGCTGCTCGCGGACGATCCATACGTCGGAGCCACCATCGACGGCGGGCAACTCAAGATTCCGGATGGGCCTGGGTTGGGCGTGCGAGCGCGATGACGCTCCGGTTCGCCCACGTCGCCCTTCCCCTCCCGATTTTCGAGCCCTACACCTACGCGATTCCCGATGCCCTCGCCGACCGGGTCACACCCGGCGCGAGGGCCGTCGTTTCGGTGCGGCGCCGGGAACTTGTTGGTGTCGTCACCGCCCTTGATGTTCCAGCACCAGGCGCAGAAGCCAAGCCGCTGCTCGCGCTGCCCGACCTCGAACCGGCGCTCACTCCTTCATTGCTTCGTGTGGCTGAGTGGATCGCTCGCTACTACGGGGCGCCGCTTGGACTCGCGTTGCGTGCGATGCTCCCGGCCGCGTTGTGGGGCGCCTCGCGGTTCCGGCTCCAAACCGTGGTCGGAGCTGGCGTGCCTGGAGGAGTGGCCGGAGAGCTCCTTGACTGGCTCGAATCCCGTGGTGGCGATGCCGATATGGCCGCGGCGCAGCGCGCATTCAAAAAGCCATTATGGGACGTTGTCGACCGGCTTTCCCGCGTCAGCGCAATCACGATCGAAACGGTTCCCCCGCGGGAACCTACCCGGGCGGTCGAGCGGATCGTGAGCCTTCGTGGCCACCAACCCACGCTCCTCGATCGTGATCGCCGCTTCAAACGCCGGCCCCGTCAACGTGAACTGTTGGAACGCCTCGAGGATGCCGGCGGTGCGCTGGCCATGGCGCGCCTAATGGGCCCACTGCAGTTCTCGTCGAGCGTTATCCGGGGGTTGATCGACGCGGGACTCGCGGGCATCGATGAGATCGAGATTTCGCGCGATCCGTTCAGCGGTGACATGGGAACGCCTCCCCCCGAAGCGTTGACTCCGGCCCAGCAATCCGTCCTTAGGGAGATCGACGGCCTCGATCCGGGGGCGGGCGCGCTCCTGTTCGGGGTTACCGGAAGTGGGAAGACGCTCGTCTACCTCGAGGCGATTCGTGAGGCACTTACCGCGGGACAGGGGGCGATTCTTCTAGTGCCCGAAATCGCGCTCACACCCCAGACGGTCAGTCGCCTTCGCGGTGCGTTCGGAGACACGGTGGCGGTCCTGCATAGCGCGTTGTCGGACGGAGAGCGCCTGGACGCGTGGCGCGCCTTACGGGGCGGCGCAAAGCGAGTGGCGGTTGGGGCGAGGTCGGCGCTGTTCGCTCCCATTCCCCAATTGGGAGTGATCATTCTCGACGAAGAACACGAGTCGAGCTATAAGAACGGAGAAACCCCGCGGTACCACGCCCGCGACACGGCCATGCTACGGGCCCGGCTCGAGGGCGCGCGGCTCATCCTGGGCAGTGCGACGCCTTCCCTCGATGCCTTCGCGATGGTGGGCCATTCCCTCAAGGTCCTCCGGCTTCCAGAGCGGATCGGTGCGCGGCCGCTTCCGCCGATCGAGTTGATCGACCTCCGCCGCTCTCCCCTCGTGCCGGGGCTCAAAGGCGTGGCATGGTCGGAGGCTCTGGACCAAGCGATGGTTCGAGCCCTCGCCCGACACGAGCAGGTCCTGCTTCTACTCAACCGACGCGGATTCGCCGCGTTTCTCCAATGCCCCTCCTGCGGGATGGTTCGTACCTGCAGCCGATGCAGCATTTCGCTAACGGTCCATCAGTCTCCAGCCGAACTGCGCTGTCACTATTGCGACACCCGTGAACCGGTCCCGACCGCGTGTGTCTCATGCGGTCACGCCGTGCAGGTGATGCGCGGGCTCGGGACCCAGCAGCTCGAGCGGATCGTGGCGGAGCGATTTCCCACCGCACGGATTGCGCGGATGGATCTGGATACCACCACGACCAAATGGTCGCATCATCGCATTCTTGGTGCGGTGGAGCGTGGTGAAGTTGATATTCTCCTCGGCACCCAGATGATCGCGAAGGGTATCGATTTTCCCAACGTCACTCTCGTCGGCGTGGTGGACGCCGACACCGGTCTCCATCTTCCGGATTTTCGAGCGGGGGAGCGGACCTTTCAGCTGATCGCTCAAGTGGCCGGACGGGCCGGGCGAGGACCCAAAGGAGGAACCGTCTTAGTTCAGACCAGGAATCCCGAACACCCGGCACTTCGGTTTGCCGCCCAGCACGATGCGGATGGGTTTTTGGCGCACGAGCTGATCGAGCGCGGCAATCCGCCTTACCCACCCATGACCGGGCTCGTCCGGATCGTCGTTTCGGGTCACAATGAGATCTTGGTGGCAGAGCGGTGCGTGGGACTCGCGGATTGGTGTCAACGGATCATCGACAAGGCTGGGGTTCAGGTAGAGGTTCTGGGGCCCGTACCGTGTCCCCTTGGCAGGATCAAAGAGCGATGGCGTTGGCACGTCGTGCTGAAGGGCCCCACCCGGGATCTCGGCCGGATCGTACGACTGGCCGCGCCGCGAGTGGCGCGGGTTCATGGCGTTCGCGTGGCGATCGACCGAGACCCAATGACGATGCTGTAGCGTCCGGTCGCCCAGGCTGACGTTTCATTCCTGAGGCTCTGCTTTCTCTCCTCATCACTCCTTGCTCCTGACTCCGATCTCGACCCCCACATAGACATTCCGTCGTGGTGCGGGTTCATAGACCCGTCCGCCGACACCGTTGATGTTGACCGAGCTGACGTAGCTTCGATCGAACAAGTTGTTGACTGCCGCAAACGGCCCAATGCTGGTGCGGCCAACGTTGCCGTGCCACGCCATCCGCAGGTTGGTCACGCCGGTGCGCCAGTTGGCCGCTTCCAACGTATTCCGGTCATCGGCGAAGACCCGGGAACTCAACAGTTGGTCGAGATCCAGCGAGGCCCCGGACCACGGGAAGAAAGAGAGGCCGATCCGAGCGAAGTGACGTGGAATGCCAGCCAGCCATTTCCCATCGAGCGTGTCCACGGTGGAGCCGTTTGGAGTGTGGTATTCGGTGAAGTGGTAGTCAGCGTAGGTATAACTCACTCGTAGGGCTGCCACCCCACCGGCGGTCCACGCGAGGCCCACCTCGACACCACGTTGCGACGTTTGGCCAGCATTCTCGAAGAAAGCACGGCCATTGCTTTCGCGAGCTTGGACGATGGCATCGCGTGTGTGGCCGGAGAAAAGGGCCAACGAATACTGAACCGCGGCCCCCTGGTGGCCCCGCAATCCAACTTCGACGCTGGTCGTCCGCTGCGGCCCGAGTGCCGTGTTGAAACCGACCGAGCCATTGGACTGGTTCACGAGTTCGGTGGACGTCGGAGTCTCGAAGGCGGTGGCCACGTTGGCGTACGTTTGCGTGCCGGGGCCCAACTCGACTTCGACTCCGGCGTGCCCACTCCACGCCGCCATCGGGCGGTGTCCGCTGTTGTCGATTCCATCGGTTAGATGATGGTCCAGGACGTCGAACGCAACGTGATCGTAACGGCCGCCGGCGCGGAACGCGACGTGGCGCGCGATCTCCCATCGCAGGTCGGCGAATGGGCCGACCTCCGTGACAACTTCCCGCTGGTCGGCCAGGACGCTGTCGGTCTTGACTCCCCGGATGGCCGTGAAATTCTGTCGGTCGTCACCCACCTGTTGGAAGTCGGTGCCGAGGAGGAGATGGCCCCGCCCGCCGGCGATCGGCGTGCCGCCCGTGAGGCGGAAGCCCCCGCCCAGGCGATGAATGTGGTTGAAGGTCCCCGCGAAGGGATTGAACGGACCAGGGGGCGGGGTGGCGAGTGGGTTCTGGAGGTCCCGGAGCACCCCGAACATCACCGCCGTCAATTGACGAGACCCGGCATCGGTATAGTGATAGGTCACCGACGCCTGCTCCTGGGTGACATTCTTGTCGGCGTGGCGGTTGATGCTGGTTGCCGCCGCGCTGTCACGGTTCGTGGCCACCTCGGCCGTCGTCAGCGCACCGGGGTTCTGGGCGGTTGGCGCGTCGGCCGCTTGCAGACGAACCGCGAGCGAGGAGGTACCGGAGAGCGTGAAGTCGACTCCTGCTTGCAACTGCCTGAGGTCGGCCGCACTCTGTTGCCGGAATCCGTCGGTGCGAAATCGAGCAATCGAGAGCGTCCCTTGCGCCGCGCCCAGCCGCCCGGTCGTGAGGGATTGCCACTTCGTTGTGCCGAAGGCACCGCTCATGAGCCGGAGCCGTTCCGTGAACGATTCCATCGGTGGGGGGGCGGAGAGAAATCCAATGACCCCACCGGCCGCGTTGCCATAGAGGGCGGAGGAGGCACCGAGGAGCACCTCAACCCGGTCGACCGTGCCCAGGTCAATGTTGGTCAGCTGACTCTGGCCATCCGGGAGCGTTTGCGGAACGCCATCGAGAAGAACCTTGACCCCACGGGTCCCGAAATTCGCCCGCGCGCCAAAGCCGCGAATGGAAATTCTCTGATCCACCGAGAAATTGTATCGGTTCGCGATATAGACCCCCGGCACGGTCGTCAGAGCCTCGTCCCAGCCGACCGTCTGTTGGCCCCGGTGTAGCTGGCTTTCGGTTACCACACCGATGGTCGAGGTCGAACGATCGAGGCGCTCCTTGGTCCTGGTAATCGTGACCTCGATCGGTGGCAATCGGATGCGAGTCAGCGAGTCCCGGGAGACGGAATCGGACTGGGCGAGGAGGAAGGTGGGAGACAGGCCAACTGTGGCCAGGAGAGCAAGGTGAGAGCCCCAGGTTGGGCCCGAATGGTGTCGCACGTGCTCCCCGGCGTTGATGGTGGCTCAGGAATATACCTTCCCGCGCTTGAATACCCCTGTCTGGGCGCCTACTTTCCCCTCCGACCGAACCCCAGGAACCCTTGTGAAGCTGGACTTCTCTCGACCGCCATTTGTGGCCGCACCGAACGCTGCTTTCGAGCCGCTTCCGGCCGATGGCGTCCTGCCTGAAGGATTCTTCTCCACCTCGAATCTGCCCACCTACATCCGGGTCGACGGGGAGTGGGTGGCGCCGACTCGTCCCCGGATGGACTGTGTGCTGGTCCGTCGAGGAAAGGTCATCGAGACGATCGAGCCCCGCCGCCTCAAACAGGGTGAGTTGATCGCCGTGGGGTTCGCCGAGGATGGCTCTGAAGGCATCGTCGTTTCGTCGGAAGGGTTTCTGGGTGGGGCGGGGAGTGCCAACGAATTCAGGTTCATGTCGACCGAGGTGAGCCGGGAGCGACCCGTCAACTATGAAGAGCTTGCCGGACGCCTAGAAGAGGAGCGCCGAAAAGGTGGGTACCTCGTTTGGGTTGTTGGGCCGGCGCTGGTGCATTCGAGAGCGCGCGGTGACTTCGAATGGTTCATCCGCCAGGGATATGTGCAGGCGGTGCTCGCCGGAAATGCGGTGGCGGTGCACGACATCGAAGCTGCCATCTTCGGGACCACCTTGGGGATGACCAACACCGGTCACCCGACCGAGGGTGGGCACGGTACACACATGCGCGCCATCAATCAGGTGCGAGCTGCCGGAAGCATCGAAGGTGCGATCGCCTCAGGGCTCATCAAAAGTGGAATCATCCATACCCTGGTGACGGAAAAAGTTCCTTTCGTCCTGGCCGGCTCTATTCGGGACGATGGGCCGCTCCCCGGCGTCTACAGTGGTTCGTTGGAGGCCCAGGACGCCATGCGTGAATACACGGTGAAGGCTACCGGAGCGATCTTCATCGCGACAGCGCTCCACGCCATCGCGGTGGGCAATATGCTCCCTGCCTTCCATACTCACCGCGGAGGCGACCCGGAGCCCCTCATGACTATCTGCGTGGACCAAACTGAATTTGTCGTCAATAAACTGAAGGACCGAGGGACCCATCAGGCCTACGGGGTGGTCACCAATGCGCAGGATTTCATGCACGTCCTCCGCTCTTACTGCGAACGATGCCGCCAAGCATAAGTCCGATCGGGCCTGGGGTCGGCCCGGCCTGGCAGCTCCTCGCCTTGGCGCTCCGAGACCAACTGCCGATCGAGGAAATCGACGGGATTTGGGTCTTTCGACCCATCCGGAATGACACCCGGGATTGGGGCACCGCGATCATCTCGCGAGTCAGCGGCGATCGGCGGCGGATCTACACCGCCCGATTCATTCACACCGTAAAGGGGAAGAAGCGCGGCGCCTTCGACTGGCACCTGGATGAGGTCGGAACCGGGCCGGTCGAGGCTCTGGAAGAATTGCTTGCCCTGGTTCCCGTCCGGGCCGACGAGGACGATCTACCGATTGCAGTAAATCGGAATCTCTGGTTCCCACCGCTGGAGGAGGAGGAATTGGCGGGGACCTCACTCGCATGAGCGACACGCCCAGTCTTGGGATCTTGGTCGCCTTTGTCGGAGGACTGCTGAGTTTTCTCTCCCCGTGCGTCCTCCCGCTCGTCCCCTCCTACCTCGGGTTCGTGACGGGGTTCACCCTTGATGAAATGTCATCCCGTAAGAAAATGGCGCTGATCCACGCCGGCCTGTTCGTGGCCGGTTTCTCCATCGTATTCATCCTCCTTGGCGCTACCGCGACCGCACTCGGCCGGGTACTCCACTATTACCAGCTCTGGATTTCGCGCATCGGGGGCGCGCTCATCATCCTGTTCGGACTCTACTGTCTTGGCGTCTTTCGATTTGCCTTCCTGGATCAGGAGCAACGCGTCCACCTCGACCGCAAGCCGGTCGGATTCCTGGGCTCGGTGCTCGTGGGAATGGCCTTTGCCGCCGGATGGACCCCATGCATCGGCCCCATTCTTGGCGGCATTCTCGGACTCGCGGCGAACCAGGCGAATCTCGGGCGCGGAACCTTGTTGCTGGCCTCATACTCGGCGGGACTCGCCGTGCCGTTCTTGGTCGCGGCATATGCGGTCGAGTCATTCCTGGACTGGTTCCAGCGATTCCGCCGGTATATGGTGTGGGTGCAGCGGGTCAGCGGTGTGCTCCTATTGACGGTCGGAGTGCTGATGGTGTCCGGGCACTTTACCCGTCTGGCTTCGTGGCTTCAGGGTCTGACGCCTGAATTCCTGAAGCGGTGGCTCTAGGATCCGGCACGGGCCGGGCCTCGATTCTCCATTCTCAGCCTTGGTACTCCGCACTCCTCACTCCCTCCAGCTCCTCTTCCAGTTGTTGCCGGCGCACCAATTCCCGGTACCGTCCGTTCCGGGCCAATAGCTCCGGGTGCGTGCCGCGCTCGACGATTCGCCCCCCATCCAGAACGAGGATTTCGTCCGCATCACGAACGGCGGAGGCACGATGGGAGACGATGATTGAGGTCCGACCGGCGAGCGCGTCGCGGAGGCCGCCAATGATCCGCGCTTCGGTATCGGCATCAACGGCGCTCAACGCATCATCGAGGATGACGATCGGGGGGTCCTGCGCCAGGGCCCGGGCGATGGCGGCTCGTTGTTTTTGGCCACCAGAGAGGTTGATCCCTCTCTCGCCGAGGAGCGTGTCGTACCCGTTGGGAAGGTCCGGCAGGGCCGCGGTCAGCTGAGCGACTTCGGCGACCCGCCCGAGACGTCCGTCGTCCGGCGCGCCGAGAAGGATGTTTGCGCGCAGGGTCTCGCTGAAGAGGAACGTCTCTTGGGGAACAAACCCGATCTCCCGCCGGAGGTCGGCGAGCGGAACCGATCGGGTGTCGACCCCGTCAATCAAGATCCGTCCGGCGGAAGGGTCGTAGACCCTGACAATCATTTCGACCAGGGTGGACTTGCCGGATCCTGTTGCTCCGATGATTGCGAGCGAACGCCCTGGCGCCACGCGGAAGGAGATGTCATGCAAGATCTCTCCCCGTCCCTCGCGCTCCGGATACGTGAACGCCACTCCCTCGAAGGCTATGGCCCGCGCCCCGCGCCGTGGCGGCAACGATTGGGGTGCTGCTGGATCAGTGATCTCGGGAGCATCGCGCAACAGACTATTGATGCGCCCCATAGAGGCTTCTCCGCGCTGTACTAGGTTTACCGCCCAGCCCAGTGCGATCATGGGCCAGACCAACATGGCGAGGTAGACTCCGAACGCGACGAAGGCCCCGCGTGACACGAGGCCGGAGATGACGAGGTGGCCACCAATCACCAAAACGATTACCGCACTCAGGCCGCCCAAGAAGGTCAGGAGGGGGTTGAAAATGCCTTGGGCCCGCGCCAAGGCGATGTTACGCCGGAGATAATCCTGATTGAGGCCCGCGAAATGATCGGTCTCGGCCCGTTCCTGACGGTAAGCGCGTACGATGCGGACACCGGAGACGTTTTCGTGGACATGATTGGTCAGGGTGCTGAACTGCGCCTGAATCGCGGTCGCCCGGTCGTGGATGACACGGCCGAGGACCACCATGACCACGGGGAGGCCGAGCAAGGGGAGTAGGGCCAGTCCGGTCAGCTTCATGCTGATATGCAGCATCGCAGGGACGATGATCAGTGCCCTGGTCGTCGTGTCGACGATGTACATGATCGCGGGCCCCGCCACCATTCGGACCGCCAGGAGATCGTTCGTCGACCTCGCCATGAGGTCGCCGGTCGGGGTCCGTTGATAAAATGCGGCCGAGAGGCGCATCAAATGCGAGAACAGCTGATTGCGGAGGTCGTACTCCACCCAACGGCTCGCGCTGTTGAGGAGTTGGCGCATTCCGTAGCGCAAGCCCCCGCCGACCAAAGCCACGCCGAACATGAGGAGAGCAGCGCGGCGGACCTCGGTGAACGCGGCATGGCGGTCCAACGCATCGATACCTTGTTGGAGAAAGCGGGGCCCGAGGGTATTGAACGCGTTGGAGCAGATGACCAATAGGAGTCCGGTTCCGTAATGCGCGCGATACCGCCGCAGATGGGGGCGAAGAGTGAGGAGCTCCTTCACCGCGCGCCCGCGATTCTGGGCCAAATCCGATTACCATTCATAGGTTCATTCTAAGGAGATTCTGCATGGCCCGCTATCTATCCGTCGCCGTCACCTTCCTGTGGCTCGCCGCCCACACCGAGAGGACGGCGCTACCGCAGTTGGCATCGGCGGGTTCCACCCGGGACCTCGAGGTGGCTCCGCTCGATTCGATACCTCCATGGACTGTCGTCGAACCCGCCGATTGCGATGTGGTGATCGCATCCGGGACGAAGATCGTGGTCGCCCGGTTGGAGACCTTTACCCTTCACAACCAGTAATGCGGGAACCGGCCCCGTCTGTTCGGCTCACGGAGCGTCGCAACCCGCGCTCTCGAAACATCGATACGGCGAGCCCGCTCGAACTGGTGGATCTCATCGCCGCGGAAGATGCGACGGTCCCGGCGGCCGTTGCGGGAGCACGCGTGGAAATCGCGCGCGCCATGGAGCTCATCGAAGATTCCTTCCGGCGGGGTGGCCGGCTCATTTACATCGGAGCCGGCACCAGCGGCCGCCTCGGGGTGCTGGATGCATCCGAGTGTCCGCCCACGTTCGGGACGCCGCCGGAAATGGTCGTCGCTGTCATCGCGGGTGGGTTCCCCGCATTGGTCAAACCCGCCGAAGGGGCCGAGGACGACGTTAACGCCGGCGTGAGTGCCGTGGACGAACGGCGTGTCATCGAACGCGACACCGTGGTCGGCATTGCAGCCAGCGGTGTCACGCCGTACGTGCGGGCCGCTCTGGGGCGGGCCCAGGCGTTGGGAGCGCACACGGTGTTTCTGTGCTGCGCTGAGCCACCCGCGCTACTCCGAGACACGTGCGACGTATGCATCACGGTGCTCACGGGCCCGGAAGTCGTGACGGGTTCAACCCGGATGAAGGCCGGCACCGCGACCAAGCTGGTGCTGAATACGCTGACGACGGGTGCCATGGTAAGGTTGGGCAAGACGTATGGCAATCTGATGGTCGACCTACAGGCCGCCAGCTCCAAACTGGTGGATCGGGGCGAGCGGATCGTCATGGAAGTCGCTGGTGGAGATCGGGCCGCGGCGCGGGCCGCGATCGATGCCGCGGGCGGGAGTGTTCGGACCGCGATCGTCATGCGATGTTTGGGAATCTCCACCGCGGAAGCGATCAAAGTGCTCGCCCAGCATGACCACCGGCTTCGACCAATCTTGGGCGACCCTCCTCCCGGGGAATCCGCATGACCGAACCGCCCGTCCTCGCCGTCGGTCTCATGGCCGGCACTTCCCTCGACGGGATCGATGCCGCCCTGGTACGGTTCGAAGGCCCCACTAAGGCCACGCTGCTCGAGTTCATATCGCGACCCTACCTCGCGGCCGAACGGACGGCGATCGAGGGCGGGCTCCAGGGGGGACCAGCGTCGATGCTCGCCCTCCTGCATGTAGCGCTGGCCGAGTGGGCCGCGGTCGCCATCCAACAGCTGTTGGTCAAGGCGAAGGTTCGCGCCTCGGACTTGGCGTTCATCTCGTTTCCAGGCCAGACGATCTGGCATGAGCCTCCCATGGTCTCCTGGCAGCTCGGAGAGCCGGCCATCCTCGCGGAACGCTTTGGCGTGCGTGTGGTGAGCGGTTTTCGGAGTCGCGATGTTGCTGCGGGAGGGCAGGGGGCCCCGCTGGTTCCGATGGCGGACCTCTTGTTGTTTGGCGCATCGGACCATGCGCGGGTCCTGCTCAACATCGGAGGGATGGCGAACCTCACTCGGGTCGTTCGGCGGGCGCGCGAAGACGGGTCCCTCGCGTTCGATACCGGACCCGGGGTGGCGGTGATCGATGGAGTCGCTCGTCTCGTGGACCCCACCAAGCCATTCGATGTCGATGGCGCTTTGGCCCGTCAGGGACACGTGAATCGTGTCGTGCTCGATGAGCTTCTCGCCAATCCTTTTTTCGCCGCGCCTCCACCCAAGAGCACCGGTCGCGAGAGATTCGGAGCCGAGTACGCGTTGCAACTCCACCGTCGGGTGCCGGGGCCGGATGGGGTCGCGACGGCGGTGGCGCTCACCGCTCGCACGATTGCCGACGCCGTTCATCGCTGGGCGCCCAAGGTGCCCGAGGTGGTGGCCTCGGGCGGCGGGGTCCACCATCCCGTCCTCTTCGAGTCCTTGGCCACAGCACTTCGGGGGGACGGTGGCGGGCCCACACTGAACCGTTTCGATGATCTGTTCTTTTCCGGGGATGCGAAGGAAGCGGTGGCCTTTGCGCTCCTCGGGTACCTCACCATTCATGGGCAACCGGGCAACCTGATAACCGCGACCGGTGCCCAGGGTCCTCGAGTACTCGGGTCGATTACGCCTGCATGAGCGTCGCACGACTCATCATTCCGGCAGTGCGCTGGAAACCGGACGCCGGCTTCTCGCACGAGCAACCGGCGATCGATGAAGCCCTCGCACTCGGCGTGGGGGGATTCATCATCTTTGGCGGAACGACCGAGGCCACCAGCCAACTCACCAACGACCTTCGAGATCGCGCCGGCCGTCCGCTCCTCATCGGTGCCGATCTGGAGCGCGGGGCTGGACAACAGGTGGCCGGTTTGTCGGAGCTCCCGCCTCCGCTCGCCTTGGCCGCACTCGGGGATTTGGAAATGACGCGGTTTGCCGGTTGGGAGACCGCGGCGCAGGCGCGCGCGGTGGGGATCAACTGGATATTCGCTCCGGATGCCGACCTCGACATCGTCGCCGACAATCCGATCGTTCAAACCCGGTCTTTCGGCGCCGATCCGGTTCACGTTGGCGCCCAGGTTGCGGCGTGGGTTGACGGTTGCCAACAAGGTGGGGCCCTCGCCTGCGCTAAGCATTTCCCCGGTCACGGGCGCACCCACCTCGACCCTCACGTGGCGTTACCGATCGTGTACGCCGCGAGGGCCGCGCTGGTGGAACAAGACCGGTTGCCGTTCCAATCCGCGATCAATGCTGGCGTGGCCTCGATCATGACCGCGCACGTCGCCTACCCCTCGCTCGATCCGGCCGGCGTTCCCGCGACGTTTTCCGGCCCGATTCTCAGCGCCCTTCGAACCGAGCTCGGCTTTGACGGGTTGATCGTCAGCGATGCGCTCATCATGGAAGGTGCGGTCGGCGGACGGGGCGGCGCCGAGGCCGCGGTGGCCGCGCTACGGGCCGGCGTGGATCTTCTGCTGTACCCCGAGCATCCATCCTTGGTAGCGCGTGAAGTGGAACGTGCCTGCCAAGTCGATCGCGGTCTTGATGCCAGCATCGAAAAGGCGCTTGATCGATACGAGAAGGCTCTTGCTACGGCTCTCCGTCCGAGCCCTGGCCGTGCTCCGTCGCATCACACCTCACGCGAGCTCGCGGCGAAACTACTCACGAACGGAATGCTGCGGGGTCGGGTACCCCGACTTCGGGCGCCCCTTCAGTTGGAAATCGTGGATGACGATCTGGAGGGGACGTACCCGCCCGGTTCGAGTGATCTGGTTCGCGAGTCGTTGGTGCGATATCGAGTAGGGCTCGGACCTGGCGGGAGTCGGGTCTTGTGCACCTTCGCGGAGCCCAGGGCCGGGAAGGGGCGGGCAAATTTTGGGAGAAGGACCGAGGCGGTGTTGGCCGCTCTCGCCGGCCAGGTCGCGCTGATCGTGCACTTCGGCCACCCACGATTGCTATCGCAAATTCCTGGAGAGGTCCCGGTGCTGCTCGCGTGGCACCGGCAGCGATTGATGCAGGAGGCGGTGGCGGATTGGATCCGGCATGCGCTGGATGCTCCACCCTAGGGATTTGGGCCCGGCATGCCGGGCCCCTGACTTCCCGCCCTTACTTCCCCTGCTCCCGCTTCCCCAACAGCTCTTTCACCGCGCTCACGGGCACGGCATAGACGACCCGTCCGTTCGAGTTCTTGAGTCCTCCGAATACGACACCCACGATGTCACCTTGGGCGTTGAATACGGGACTGCCGCTCAGGCCCTCCGCGCCGTAGCCGTCGTATTGGAGCAGCTCGGGAAGAACCCGTGTCACCGTGCCGGTGTTGGTGGTGGCACTGATGCCGACCTTCCTCCAGTCGCCCCCCATGGCCAGATCCAGCCCCAACGGAAAGCCGATCGAGGCGATCGCCTCTCCAGTTTCAGGTGAGGAGCCCAAGTTCTGAACGACCGGGGCCCCCCCGCGCAGATGGACCCGAAGCAGCGCAAGGTCCGCCCTGGTGTGAACGGAGTCGATCTCGGCCCGGAAATGTTGGGCCGATCCGTTGAAGATCACGCCGAGGCGCCGGGCCCGGGTTCCGGATGAGTCGTACAGCAGGTGCTTGCTGGTGACGATCCAGGCCGTGTCGCCCAGCGAACGCACCGTGAAGCCGGTGCCGGATAGCGCATGCCGATCTTCGAACTCGGTCGAGACCAATACGATCGCGTCTGCGTTCGCTTTCGCAATCACGGATGGGTTGAACGTGGCCGCCCGGATGATTGCGCCACTCTGGCCCAGTGCGTTGTGCAGCTGTCGATCGAGGGCCCGAATCCGCTCGTGGTCCAGTTCTTCGCTGTTGATCGCACCACGAATCTTCCCGGTCTCGGCCTTGGCCTTTTCGAGCTCCGCTTGGAGGGTGGCTGCGCCGGAGCTCGTCGCCTGGAGCCGTTGCAGCATGCTGTCCACCTGGCCTAGAAGCCGCTGTCGTTCCGCTTCCAACGCCACAGTCTTCCGGTGGGCGTCCCAGGCAAATCCTCCTGCCGTCCCGCCCAACGCCACGAGGAGGCCGAGCGTGATCCACCGCCAATGCGCGGTTTGGCGCGCCACCTCCGCCCGAATCCGCACGCCGGTGTCCACTCGTCCGCTCGGCCCTGGGGATCGGTGTTCCACCGTGACCGGTATTTGTTGCAGGGTCGCGCGCAACCCTTGGTCCGTCTCGGGGGTGGGACCGTCAGCGAGGGAGAACACGACCTCGGGGCCCTTAACCCCGAATCGAATCGTGTCGTTCGGAGTGAGCGTCTGGTCGCCCTGGATCCGGGCCCCGTTGACGTACGTGCCGTTGGTACTGCCCAGGTCGCGCAAAACGAAGACGCTGCCGTGACGGAAGACCGCCGCGTGGCGACTGGAAACATCCAAGTCCTTCTCAGGGTCGAACGGAAGATCGGAGGAGGGATGGCGCCCGATGGTGGCGAACTCCTGCGCCACGGTGCGTACTTGACCTGCCAGCGACCCGCTTACATATCGGAATTGCGCCTGCATGCGCGGAATGGGGTGCGCGGTTCAGCGCTTGAGGATGGTGAACAACAGGAAGAGAAGAAGCAAGATACCCACCACCACGCCGGCCATCGTCGCTGGGGAGCCCGACCGTTCGAGCGCAGCAGGTGCGATTGGGGGGATCACAGCGGGCGTGGATACTGGAGTCACTCTCGGGTCGTCCGTGGGATAGACCCGATACGCAGGCTCTCCCTCCGAATCGGCCACCGGCAGGCCGGCACCGGTAAACCGGGCCACCACCGCGGTGATGTTGTCCGGCCCACCCCGCCCGTTCGCGAGTTCGATCAAACGATCACAGAGGCCATTCAGGTCGGGCGTTTCCTGCACGATCTGTCCGATCTCCTCGCGGCGAACCTGTCCCGAGAGTCCGTCGGAACAAATTACGAGGGTGTCGCCGCGTCGCAGGGCTTGGAACGTGAGATCCACTCGGATGCGGGCATCGGGCCCCAGCGCCTGCAGGATGATATTTCGGCGTTCGCTCTGTTCCGCTTCTTCTTCGGTCATCTCCCCCGCATCGACGAGCCGCTGGGTCAGCGACTGGTCCTTGGTGAGCTGCACGGCCACCCCGTCCCGCACCAGGTAGCCCCGACTGTCTCCGACTTGGGCAAGATAAAGGTGTTGGCCGAGTACACCGGCCACCGTCGCCGTAGTGCCCATGCCGCGGACTTCCGGATGCTGACGGGCGTAGGCATAGATCTGGTCATTGGCGAGCTCCACCGCCTCGCGGAGCCGAAAAGTGAACCGCTCCGGCGTGGGGTCGTCTTCCGCGGCCCACGATTTCGTGAGGTGATCGAAAATGAGATTTGCGGCCATCTCGCTCGCGAGCTCACCGGCCGCGGCGCCCCCCATGCCGTCCGCGACCAGAAACAGCACTCCGCGCGTGCTGATGTCATGGTCCGTGAGACTGCTCTCGAACGATACGGTATTGGTGGCGAGGTCCGCGACGAGGAAGGTGTCTTCGTTATGGTCCCGGGTGCGGCCGAGGTCGCTCTTGCCCACCGCGGAGACCTTGATCTCGGGCGCGGTCACTTGGACATCTCGTTCAAGAGTTTGCGGCACCGCGGCAGTTCGGCCAGCCCGAGACAGCGCTCCAGCCAGTTCCGGGCTTTCCGGAGTTCGTTCCGGTCGAGGGCGGCCATGGCCAGCATATATGCCGCTTCGGCCCGCCGCTTGGCGGGGTTGCCGCCGCGCTGAAAAAATGCGTTTGCCCTCAAACGCGCGTGCTCCCGCTTTGCGGGGTCCGAAGAGGAAATGAGGCTGTCGTGAGGCAATTCATCGGAGGGAATCGAAGGGTCCGTCGTGCTTTGCGCAAGGGCAGAGTCGGAACTGTGGTTCTCCTTGATTATCGGCGCGGCTGTGGGCGCACTGGTCGAGACGGGAGGCACCCTTGGGCCGGGCGACCGTTCCCGAAGCGCCAAGTCCTTCAAGGCCACATGGGTTGGGTCCGCTGAGCGTGTGGTTGTGTCGGTCTTGGAATACTGGACCACCCCAGAGTCGGGTTTCGCAATACCGGCAATACGCGGGTGAGATGGCCACAAAAAATATCCGGCCCCGATGGTCGCCAGAACCCCCACGCCCACGAGAGGCCACAACTTCCGACGAGACGGTCGCATCGGCGTGACCAGGGTCTTGGGGATGGTGTGGTCGCGTGTTTCCGATCGAATGGTTGCTTGCTCGAGGCCGGTCGCAAACTCAGGCGCACTGGGGCAGCGATCCCTCGGGTAGCGGGCAAGTCCGCGGTCGAGTACCTGCTGAAGGCCTGGGGGAAAGATGCCAGTGGGCAGGGCCTGGGCGAGGGGCAGGGGGTCCTCGGTCAGCCGCTTCGCCATGGTCTCCTGGGCCGTCGTCGCTTGGAAGGGCAGCGTGCCAGTCACCATGCGATAAAAGACGAGGGCGAGGGAGTATACGTCGCTGCGCGCATCGATCGCATCGCCCGACAGTTGTTCAGGACTCATGTACTCCGGTGTTCCCACCACCAACCCCGTCCGCGTCACCTGTTGTTCTCGCTCGGCGTCGATCGCTTTCGCGATTCCGAAATCCACGAGTTTCACCAGGTCACCCGAGCGGCCCTGGTTCGCCATGATGTTGTCCGGTTTGAGATCGCGGTGGATGATCCCGAGATCGTGGGCCGCTTGCAGTCCTGCGGCGCATTGTTTGATGATCTCGATCGCACGGCTGACGGGCAAGGGTCCGGTGCGGTCGAGAAGCGCCGTCAGCGTTCCCCCCTCTACGTACTCCATTGCCAGGTAGATGAGTCCGTCCGGCGTGAGCCCGAAGTCGTAAATCGCGCAGACGTTGGGGTGGTTGATGCGGCTCGCGTTGGTGGCTTCTCGATTGAACCGGCCGACCGCGTCCGGGTCCCGTGTGAGCTGTCCACCAAGAATTTTGACTGCGCTGGGCCGACCCATCAACACGTGATGAGCCAGGTAGACCTCGCTCATACCACCCTCGCCCAGCTTTCGGTCGATGCGGTATCGCTCGCCGAGGACTTGGCCGGTCAGTCCCCCGCCGCCCTCTTTGGGCCGAAGCGCACTGCGGTCACGCGAGCAAAATGCCGCGTGATCGTCGTATTCAGTGCCGCAGGCCGGACAGATCTTCACGCCTGGCAATCCTCGAGTGGCGAGCGATGGGCGGTCGGGAGCACTGGCAATCTAGGACCGGGCTTCCGGAGCGTCAACCGGAGAATTGCTGTAAGTCCTAGTCGCTGTGTACCTTGCAGTCATGGATTTGTCCACCAATCGGCGTGTGCTCAGTTCCCTTATCACCGGTGCCTGTGTTTGGTCCTCGTATCTTCACGCGAGTTCGCCGAGCGTCCTCCTACCGGTCGCTCCCCCACTGCAGGAGCCAGAAAGCAAAGACCGTTCCGGCGTCGGATCATCGGATCGGCTCCCGCCGATGCAGCGGGTCCACGGCTCAATCAGAGTGCGAGTGACGTACCCCGGACCATCCGATGTCGTGGAGGCGGGAGATTCGAGTTACCTCTATGGATCTGTCGGTGAGGGATCGGCACATCTATCGATCAATGGTCAACGGGTTCCGGTCTGGCCCAACGGAGCGTGGTTGGCCTGGATTCCGTTCCCCCGCGACTCGGTGATGAGCTTCACCCTTCACGCAACCGCCCTGGGGGATTCGGCGACCTTGGTCTATCGGGTTCGACGGGCGCATTTCACCCCTCCCCACGAGGGCCTGTGGGTCGACACGGCATCCTTCTTTCCGCGGGGCAAGGTCTGGTGGCCCGCCGCCGAATACCTTCCGCTGTCGGTTCGGGCGAAAGAAGGTGCGCGTTTGACTTTGCGCTTGTCCGATGGGACTAGCATTCCCCTCGAGGCCGAGCCCACGCGCCAGGAGGTGCCGGCGGGAATTCGCGCGTTCGATCGCGATCCGCTCAATCTCGTTCGTCCGGTGCTGGCAGACCGGTATCGTGGCGTCATCCGCGGTGTTGGTTTGGGCCAACACCCGGGCGCGATCCTCGGGCCGGATCCCGTGTCGTTGCCGGACGGCCTGTCGCCGATCCTCGAAGCGGTCTTGGCTGGTGACACGATTCACGTCCGGTGGCCCTTGGGGCTAGCGATGATGGATACGCTGCCTATGATGGCGGCGCTCGACGACGACCCGAGTCGCACCGGAGAAACGGATCGGATCACTGTCGGCCGTGCGCTTCCCGCGGGGACCTATCATTGGTTTTTCCCCACCGGCACCCAGGCGGTGGTTCGAGGCCGGATGAACGGGGACCTTCGGGTGGAACTCGCGCAGAACCACCTCGTATGGGTCGCGGCGTCCGAGGCCACAGTCCACTCGGTCGGCATCATGCGCCCTGCGGTGGTCGGCTCCGCGACCCTTTCTCCCCAGAGTGATCGCTCATTGTTTCGGATTCCGGTGTCGCGACCGATCCCAGTGCAGGTCGAAGAAACCGAACATGGCCTGGTCCTCACGCTATACGGTGCGGTGGGAGACGTGAATTGGATCCGGTATGGCGGCACCGACCCCTTCGTACGCACCATCGCGTGGCGTCAGGCGCAGAGCGATGTCGTCGAATTCACCTTCGACCTCGACGCGCCTGTTTGGGGGTATCGATCGCGATGGGATAACGGAGACCTAGTGCTCGAGATCCGCCGCCCTCCGCTGATCGACGGGCAGCATCCGCTTCGCGGTCGACTGATCGCCATTGACCCCGGACATCCCCCGATTGGCGCGACGGGTCCGACGGGGCTGTCGGAAGCTGAAGCGAATCTTGGTGTCGCTACCATCGTACGAGACCTCCTCCGCGCCGCGGGGGCTCGGGTGATCATGACGCGGTCGACCGACCGGCCGATCGAGCTGTGGCCCCGAATCCGGATGGCGGACAGCTTGGACGCGGAGATCCTCGTGTCGATTCACAACAATGCCCTCCCCGACGGAGTGAATCCGTTCACCAACAACGGGTCGAGCGTGTTCTACAACCACCCGAAAAGCTTGCCGCTCGCTCGGTTCGTGCAGCGGCAACTGATTCGCCGACTCGGTCTGCGGGACTTGGGGGTGACCCGGGGCGACCTCGCCATGGCCCGACCGACGTGGATGCCCGCCATTCTCACCGAAGGGTTGTATTTGATCATGCCGGATCAAGAAGCCGCATTGCGTGCAGAGGGGGGCCGACGGTTGTACGCGGAGGCCGTGGTTGACGGCTTACGCGAGTATCTGGCTGATTTCCAACACCGTGCCGGCCGGTAAGTCGGCCGTCAGAGTGTGGCGAAGGTGGGCGTCCTTCGTCTCCCGTCTGTTACTGGACCAGCGTGTACCGGTGAAACTAAGGATTCCCTTGTCGGCTGCCCTCGCACGACATATCGCAACGCTCGCGCTCGTTCTGCTTCCGGGGCTGAGCGTCGCGGCGCAATCAGCGCGCGCCCGGGCGACGTTCGATGCTTTCCGCGACTCGGTGACCACCACCAGCGATTCGACGGTGCTGCGGGAACTCAACTCGCGGTTAATCCTGTCCGCCAAGCGGGAACGATCGAATGCCCTGCTGCACGCCGAGCTTGGCTTCGTGTCTCTGCGCCTCGCCGATCTCGGGGATGCGCGTCGCTATGACGATGCGGCCTCGGAATTCAAATGGACTACCGAGCTTGCCCCCAACTGGTCCTACGCGTGGTATGGGCTCGCGCTCGCCGAGTGCGCCCTATCGGAACTCCAGCCCGCGAACGCTGCGACCCGGCCGTCGCTCTTGGGGCGCGATGCTCGGAGTCGAGCCGTCGCCGCGTTCGCCCAGACGGCGAAAGTCGATCCCCGGGAGACCGATCGTCTGGTGGCCTTGGCGATGCTCTCGGTTCGGCAACACGCCAATGTTAGGGCCACGGTGGTGCTTGAAGGACTCCGGCGCCTGACCGTTGGTCCGACGGTCAAATCCGCGCGGTTTTGGCTGGCCCGGGGGAGGCTGGAGCGAATCCTGGATGAGTCCACTCCGGCCTTGGCCTCCTTTGAAAACTATCGCCGCACGGGCGACAATCGCTCGCTCGCTCTCCTCGAGCTCGCCCGCACGCGGTTTCTCCTGGGCCAGCTCGAAGGAAACCCCCTTTACTACCAAGGGGCCGCCTCGGACGATTCGGTGACGAGCACAGGCTACCACGCCGACCTCAATTCCCTCCTGAGCGATTCCCTCCTCGCTGTTTTCGACACGGCGCGGGGAGCGGACCGGTCCCGATTTCTAGAAGCCTTTTGGACCCAGCGCGATCATGCGGATCTTCGGACGGAGGGCGAGCGGCTTCGGGAGCACTACCGGCGACTTTATTATGTGCGCAGGAATTTCTCGATTCCGGAGACCGGTTCGCCGTATGATCCCACCGCGACGGAAGAGACCACTGCGGTCGATGAACGGGGGCGCATTTACCTCCGCCATGGGGAGCCGGACACCCGCGCGACTTTATCGGCCGCCGGCGTCGAACCAAATGAGTCCTGGCGCTACGCCCGCGCCGCGGGAGACTTGGTATTCCATTTCGTGGCTCGCGTGGATCGCCCCGGGTACTCGCTGATCGAGAGCGTGTTCGATGTCGCGTCGAGTCGCACCGCGGCCACCCTCTCCACCACGAAGGGTCCAGGCAGTTCGGGCGGATTTCCGGACCAACTGCTTCGATCTCGTGAAAGCCTCTCGGCGTTCTATCGCGGGGCGCGCTTGGGCGAGACGGCGAGAGGTAGGAATTTCGAAACTCGTGAGCGGGCCGTCGGTCATGCGAGTATTTCGCTCGGCATCCACACGGATAGCTTCGAACCTCGGTTTGCCAAAGAGGCGGGCGCGCGGTTGCAGGTGTTGGTGGCAGGGCGCGATTCAGCGGGTTCGATCGTGCATTTGGTGTACGCCCTCCCCGCCGTCGCCCTTTCCCCAACCATCGACAGCGTGAGCGCCTCCTATGCCGTGCACCTGCGGTTCACTGCGCTTCGTCCCGATGGCACGGTGGCCGCAGGGCTCGACACGCTGCACCTCGAACGCACTCCCGAGATTCTCGCCGGCGACCGTTATCTGCTTGGACGGGCCACGGTCCATGTCCCGGCGGGGCAGCTCGTCTATCGTCTCTCGGTGGAGACCGGCGACCCCCTACGGAATGGCATTGGGGGAGCTGGCACCGTGTCCGGTCTCGACACGTTGATCGTGTCCTCACCGACCGCGGAGGGGCTGACGATGAGTGATTTGGTTGTCGGGGCGCGGAACCCGAAACTCTTTTGGGTTCCGGTGACACAAGCCGCCGATACCGTGTTCTTCAGCGCGCTCGCAACGTTTCGGAAGAGTGATCGCTTGGAAGTGTTCACTCAGGTGGCCGGGATGGTCCCCGGCCGAAAGTATCGCGGCACGATCCGGTTACAGAAACGGGGCGGAGGCGACGCGGTGCTCACGCAGAAATTCGATGGGATGCCCGAGCGCGGGGTGACGAGCGTTCGGCAGATGATCGAACTCAAGCGGGTAAAGCCCGGCTCATTCGATGTGGTACTGGCGGTAGTGGATGGATCGGGAGCTCAGATCCAGCGGGTGCAGTCGATCGAGGTGGTGGGTCAGTGATCGCTACTGGAACGATGACAGTTTTGTGATGTGAAGACCGGTGCGTCGCGTGGTTGTCTCAATTTCTCCTCTATTGTGTGATGTCGTTCGTACCCCTACTTTGAGCCCTCACCACCACACACGAGTGGGTTGCCGTATTCCAGTGGGCCCTCCCACTGTGCGGTGGTGTCGTCTCCGTCTCATTTACCAACCAGCAGGTAGAGGAGTCCCAATGGGATCTGCCACGCCACGGGACGCGGTGCGGTTGTCTCCGAACGCCATGACGGTTCTCGAAAAGCGATACCTCATCAAAGACGACGCGGGAAAACCGATTGAGGCATCGGAGGATCTCTTCTGGCGTGTCTCCCGTACCGTGGCCGAGCCCGATCGCGCGTACGGCGCTTCGGAGGGCGCGGTTGAAGCGTTGGCGGAGGCCTTCTACAATGTCATGGCGACCCGGCTCTTCATGCCGAACTCGCCAACCCTGATGAATGCGGGCCGGCCCCTCGGACAGCTCTCGGCCTGTTTCGTTCTTCCGGTGGATGACGCGCTCTCCAACGGCAAGAGTGGGATTTACGACACTCTGCGCGCCATGGCCCTCGTGCATCAGTCCGGTGGCGGCACCGGCTTCAGCTTTTCGGCCCTCCGACCCAAGAACGATATCGTTCGTTCCACCATGGGGGTGGCCTCCGGTCCGGTCTCCTTTATGAGCCTGTTCGATGCGTCCACCGACGTGGTGAAGCAGGGTGGCACGCGGCGAGGCGCCAACATGGGCATACTCCGGGTCGATCATCCGGACGTGCTCGATTTCATCGAGTGTAAGAACGATACGACCAAGATCACCAACTTCAACATCTCAGTTGCGGTCACGGACGCGTTCATGGACGCCGTGGAAAAGGACGGCCTGTACGACCTTCTGCACCCGAACACGCACCGGGTGGTCGGGCAGCTCCGCGCTCGGGATGTCTGGGAGAAAATCATTCACGGCGCCTGGAAGACCGGCGAGCCGGGCGTGTTCTTCATCGATCGGGCCAATCATTTCAATCCGGTGCCTCACCTCGGTCGCTACGAGGCGACCAATCCCTGCGGGGAACAACCGCTCCTCCCGTACGATGTCTGCAATCTCGGCTCCATCAACCTCGGCGCTTTCGTCGAGGACGGTGCCATCGATTGGGAGCACCTACGCCAGGTCGTGCACCTCACGACCCACTTTCTCGAAAATGTCATCGACGCGAACCACTATCCCTTACCCGAGATCACCGACCTCGCCCAGCGGATTCGCCGGATCGGACTCGGCGTCATGGGACTCGCCGATCTTTTTGTACGGCTCGGGATTTCCTATGACTCGGCGGAAGCGGTGGAACTGGGGCGCAAGATTCAGCATGTCGTCGATGAAGAGGCCAAGACCGAATCCGAGCGCCTGGCCAGTATCCGCGGCCCCTTTCCCGAGTGGGAGCGGAGCATCTGGGGCCCCGATGCCACGTGCGCTCGGGACGCCAAGGGCAGCCGGATTCGCCCGATGCGCCGCCTTCGGAACTGTAACGTCACGACGGTGGCGCCGACCGGTACCATCTCGATCATCGCGGGCTGTAGTTCCGGAATCGAACCCCTATTTGCCGTCGCCTTCATGCGGAACCAGGCCGGCGTCCTCATGCCCGACGTCAACGAGGATTTCGTCGCCATCGCCAAGCGGGAAGGGTGGTATTCCGACGATCTGATGCGGCGGATCGCGGAAGCGGGGCACGTGACCTTCCCGGACGTGCCGTCGAAGTGGCGGCAGGTCTTTGTCACGGCGAACCACATCAAGCCGGAATGGCATGTGCGCATGCAGGCCGCCTTCCAAGAAGAGAACGACAGCGCGATTTCCAAGACGGTGAACTTCGCGAACGAGGCGACGGAGGAGGATGTCGAACAGATTTATCGCGTGGCCTACCGCCTCGGATGCAAGGGCGTCACGGTGTACCGCGATGGCAGTCGCGACATGCAGGTTCTCTCCACCGGAACCACCGCGAAGAAGGTCCAGGAGCAAGCGCGGGCCAGCGGGAAGGCGGAAGCTCGCGCCGATCTCGGCACCGTGGTGACCGACGGCGAAACGACGGCCGAATCCGTGGAACCAGCCACCGCCGGAGCCGTCACGGCCGACCTCCATGGCGAACTCGCTGAGATTCGCGCCGAAAATGACCGGCTCAGGAAACTCGTACATGAACTCGAGTCGGAGAACTTGCAACGCCGCCAGAAACGGTCCCGGCCCGAACTGCTTCGCGGCACTACCCGGCGCATCGATACTCCACTCGGCACCTTGTACGTCACCATCACGGAGGATGAAAAGGGGCAACCCTTCGAGGTCTTCATGAGCCTCGGAAAAGCCGGTGGCGCCCTCATGGCCGATGTCGAAGCCCTGGGCCGGCTGGTGTCGCTGTCGCTTCGCTCCGGGGTACCGATGAAAGAGATCCACCGTCAGCTGCGCGGAATCTCCTCGGATCGTGCCACCGGCCTCGGTCCCAACAAGGTCCTCTCGGTGCCCGATGCCGTCGGCATCGCCATTGAAAAATGGCTTCAGGACAAGCAGGGTGTGCAACAGGAACTGCTTGGTGGCGGTTCTCCCTCGACCGAAGACGCCCCACCCATCGTGCAGGTCGTGGCCCGCGGCAGCGAGCAGATGCTGCTCGGCGGAATGGCGGAGACCCTCGCGGGTGCGTGCCCCGATTGTGGATCTCAGCTCGAATATGCCGAGGGATGCGCGAAGTGCCATGTGTGTGGCTACAGTGAGTGCGGCTGAGCGGATCTCGGGGGAGATGGCGTTCGATCGATATCGGGGCCGGATTCTCCGGCCCCGAACACATTTCCGGCCCCGACGCGCGCTGCGGCCGGGGTCTTTGGTTCGCGATGAACCGCTAGATCAGCAGCGATCGCCGGCGCAATCCTTGAACCCCACCGAACTACTACGGTCCCCTCGTCGTCCTCGGGGCCGGGTGTTGGGCGGCGCGCCCCCTCTCGCGGAGTCTGGCCTTCGAGTCCATATTACTCGCAGCATGGCAGGTCCACCGATCACCGCATCACCTACGTGAGGTTTCATGACGTCTCCTGAGAAGCCGATCCTGCCGAGTCGGGTCGCGGCCGAGCTCCAAAAGTTGGCTGATTTTCGGAAGAGCCCGGATTTTAAGGCGGACGAGTACGAGCACCGCTTTTCTCGGATGATCAGCGAATTGCGCGATCGCCGGATCGGGGGTTCGCGTGAGGAGATCCTCGGAGCCCTGACCCCTCTCAAGGATTCCGGGGTCATCACCCTTCCCGACTGGGTCCGGCTCACCAAGCAACTCGGATTAGCCTAGACCCCCCGGGGGCTGGACCCCCCAATGCGCGTACTTCCGCTCGGACCTGGGGCTCCTTCCGTCTCAGTCATCGGACTCGGTGGCATGCCCCTTTCGATTCAGGGGCGACCCGACGAATCCACCGCCATCCGTGTCGTCCACGCCTCGCTAGACGCGGGCGTCACGTTGATCGACACGGCCGACGTGTATTGTCTCGATCACACCGACATCGGTCACAACGAACGCCTGATGGCCAAGGCGCTCCGGACTTGGTCCGGGGAGCGAGATCGGGTCGTCGTGGCCACAAAGGGGGGACTCACCCGTCCGAACGGGGCGTGGGAGCGCGCCGGACACCCGGTGCAGCTTCGTACGGCGTGCGAACGATCGCTTCGCGCGTTGGGCGTCGATCGGATTGATCTATATCAGTTCCACGCGCCCGACCCGGTGGTCCGATTCGAGGAGAGCGTCGGGGCGTTCGGCCAATTGCAACGCGAAGGAAAGATCCGCTGGTTTGGACTCTCCAATGCGAGGGTTGCCCAGATCCAATCCGCCCAGGCCATCCTTCCTGTCGTCACGGTCCAAAACCGGCTCAATCCATTCTTTCGGGAAGCGATGAGCGAAGGTGTTGTCGGATATTGTGGCGAGCAGGGGATTGGTTTTCTCGCGTATAGCCCCCTCGGTGGTGGCCGACTCAACAAAAAGCTTCCGTCCCATCCAGTCGTGCGCGCCCTCTCGACGGAATTGCGGATGACTCCGCACGCGCTCGTGACGGCCTGGGTGCTCGCCCAGGGGCCGACCGTCCTCGCGATTCCAGGCTCGCGTACGGTCGCGCATGCGGTGGATGCCGCAAGTGCCGGCAATCTGGTTCTTTCGCCCGAGGCCCTTGCCGCTATCGATGTCGCCGAGTTCTCCCGGGCCTAGTGCAGTGAGATTTCAAACTGGCCCCCTGCTGCCGATCCCGGGCCCGAGTCCCCCCGATGGACCGGTTAGATTCTCGTCATGACTACTGCGGCTCGACGCTCCACCGTAACCACCCGCGTTGGCGGAATCCCAATTGGATCCTGCCATCCGGTCGTCGTCCAGTCGATGACCAACACCGACACGGCCGATGTGGTCTCCACCATCCGCCAGGTGGCGGCGCTGGCTCGCGCGGGAAGCGAATTGGTCCGGGTGACGGTGAATACCGAGGAGGCGGCAGCGGCGGTTCCCCACATCGTCGATGGTCTCGAGCGAGCGAACGTTCAGGTGCCCCTCGTGGGGGATTTCCATTATAACGGACACCTGCTCCTCGCCAAGCATCCCGCCTGCGCCCGCGCGTTGGCCAAGTATCGAATCAATCCGGGGAACGTCGGCGGTAAGCGTCACGATG
This sequence comes from Gemmatimonadota bacterium, assembly GCA_025358055.1. Taxonomy (GTDB): domain Bacteria; phylum Gemmatimonadota; class Gemmatimonadetes; order Gemmatimonadales; family GWC2-71-9; genus JANYKV01. Next base: position 52,812 of record JANYKV010000140.1, on the reverse strand, counting down.
CAAATTTCCGGGCCATCATTGAAATCGCCCTCGCGAACCAGAAGCCGGTTCGCATCGGAGTCAATTGGGGCTCCCTCGATCAGGCGCTGCTCACTCAGATGATGGACGACAACGCCGCGCTCGCGCAGCCACTGGATGCGCGCGACGTCACGTTGAGCGCTATGGTGGAGAGCGCCCTCCGCTCGGCGGCATTCGCTGAATCGATCGGGCTGGGCCACGACTGCATGGTGCTCAGCGCGAAGGTGTCCGGCGTGCAGGACCTGGTGGAAGTGTACCGGAGGCTCGCTGCGTGCTGCGACTATCCATTGCACCTCGGCCTCACCGAGGCCGGGTTGGGCATGAAAGGAATCGTGGCTAGCACCGCGGCGCTTTCGATTCTGGTGCAAGAAGGCATCGGAGACACCATACGAGTGTCTCTCACGCCGGAGCCGGGCGGCGATCGGGCCGAAGAAGTGCGCGTAGCCCAGCAGGTGCTCCAATCCCTCGGACTGCGCAGCTTCACGCCGCAAGTGTCCAGCTGTCCTGGGTGCGGCCGGACCACGAGCACCTTTTTCCAGGAGATGGCCCAACAGATCGAACGCTATCTGCGGGACCAAATGCCGGTGTGGCGTGAGCGGCACCCGGGGGTTGAGGAGTTGCGAGTCGCCGTCATGGGGTGTGTCGTGAACGGTCCCGGTGAATCGAAACACGCCCACATCGGAATCTCCCTACCCGGCACTTTCGAAGAGCCGGTGGCTCCGGTGTATGTGGACGGCAAGTTGCGTGTGACCCTTAGAGGAGAACGACTGGTCGACGAGTTTCTTTTGTTGCTGGATGAGTACGTTGATTCGCATTATCCATCCGCCGCAGTCTCGACACCATAGCGAGGTCTGATGTTGCTTTTTGGATCGGGCGTCGACCAATCGATCCTCGACCGGCCTTGGGCCGCTCTTCCTTTGCTTTTTGGTGCGGGCCTCCTGACGAGCCTGACCCCGTGCATCTATCCCATGATTCCGATTACCGCCGGGATCCTCGGTGGGGCTGGAGCGGTGGGCCGCTCGCGACGCCGGACCGTACTGCTCACCGGGACCTACATTCTTGGGCTAGCCCTGGTGTACGCCAGCCTTGGCCTGATCGCCGGGTTGAGCGGCTCCCTCTTCGGATCCATCAGTTCGAACCCCTGGGCCTATTTTCTTTTCGGCAATATCCTGTTGCTATTCGCGCTTACGATGCTGGACGTCTTACCCATAGCCGCGCCGACTCGGCTTTTGAATTGGGCTTCGCAATTGGGGGGTCGTTCGGCCGGTGGTGTATTCTTGATGGGAGCGACCTCCGGCTTGGTCGCCGCGCCTTGCGGTGCCCCCGCTTTCGGCGCTGTTCTGACCTTCGTCAGCACCACGCAGAGCGCGGTGTGGGGGTTCATCTATTTGTTCGTCTTTAGTCTTGGCATGACGGCCTTTCTCGTGGCGATCGGGCTCTCCTCCGGGTTCTTGACGGCACTTCCGAAATCAGGCCGGTGGATGGTTTGGGTCAAGAAGGGCTCGGGGATTCTGATGCTGGGCATGGCGGAGTACTACTTTGTGAAAATGGGGCAAGTCTCATGAGGGACGCACGGAATTACCGACGCACGAATGAGCGGCAGGGGCCCGGGAAGTCACGAGGGCAGAAACGGACTCCGGCACTGCTGGTGGCTGGATTCCTCGCTTTTCTCCTTCCAGCCTTCCCGCCTTCCAACCTTGCTACCGTTCCGTCTTCCCGCCTTCACTATCAAGAAGGCATTCCGATTGGTAGCAAGGCCCCGGTCATTTCGGTCAACGACCTCGACGGCAGGCCCGTCGACTTGGGCACTGTTATCGGGAAGAAGGCAATGCTCCTGGAGTTTTGGGCGACCTGGTGCCCCAAATGCGAATCGCTCCTCCCCAAAGTGAAAGCGGCCGCGGCAAAATACGGTTCGCGGGTGGAGTTTCTTGGGGTCAATGTGACCGTGAACCAGACGCCGGCCCGGGTGCGGCGGTATCTCGCTGAACACAAGCCACCGTTCCGGACGTTGTATGACGAAAAGGGCGTTGCGGTGCGAGCGTATCAGGCGGCGGAAACCTCGTTTATCGTTATCGTAGATCCCTCGGGTCGCGTAGCGTACACCGGCAGCGGGGAAGACCAGGACCTCGATGGCGCTCTCAAGAAGGCCTTGGGTGGATCGGGGAGATGATGTGATGGGTCCTGCCTTCCGGGTGGGGTTGTGGGCCTTGGCTCTCACCTTGCTCTGGTTCGCGCCAACCCGCCCTCTAGGAGCACAGGCTCCCGCTACCAAGGCGGTTCTGATCCAGGACACTCGGCCGGGCCGGCGGGTACCAGACCTGAAGATGCCATACGTCACGAAAGGGGGGCCGGGGCCAGCGGACCAGGATTTCCGGCTTTCGGCCGAGTTGGGGAGGACCGTCGTGCTGCTCTTCTACCCTCGACCAGCCGGGACGGAGGCTGATAGTGGGGAGTGGGGTGCGGTCACGCGGCTGACCGATAGTCTTCTCGCTCGAGGAGTGGTGATGGCTGCGGTCGGGCCGGACCGCCCCGAAAACCAGGTGGCGTTCGCCTCCCAGACGGGCTTCTCCGGGAAGCTGCTTTCGGATTCCAATCGGCTGCACCGGCTTCGCTTCGGGCTTTCCGGTGATTCGGGATGGGCGATCTTCCTGGTTGACCAGGAAGGTGTCATCCGATATCGCGACCTGCAATTTTCTGCGCGTGATGCCACGTCGCTCGCGAGGTTCTGGGCGAGGCTCAATCTGGACAGAAACATGTAAAGTATTTAATGACAAACACTTAACTTGCAATGCTATGATTGTGCTCACGACTTGCTCTGGGCCGATGGTGATGAAATGAGCGTTCCCTCCTCCGATCGAGGCCAGAATTCCATCGGATGATCGATTGTCCTAAGGCGCGGCCACTGGCAGTTTGTACGAGGTTGGGCTCCGGCAGAATGGGCCGCGAAGGCGGATTCGCAAACTAGTGACGCCGGTCACCGCGCGGCTCGGGTCCTTGACGTAGATTCAGCCCTGTAATAATGTTGCGGTGTAGCCATCGTCTTGTGGGACTTGGCGATGCGCGTAGGGGGCCCCTAGAAATCATCGGGTTTGCAACCGCAAGCGTTTCCAGTGGGTGGCCGGGCCGCAGGGGCCTGGTCGAAAAAGAAGCCAAGGTGTGGTCCTGGTTGGGTTTGCCTTACTTGACCCTGGGGGGATCGCTGGTTATCTTGGCATGTTTCTCGGTCAGTGGAGTCGTAGTCAGGCGATGCCTGGTGGATGTGGTGTCAGCGAGAGCTCTGCAGGATTTGTCCTCTCGGTGACATTCCATCATCAGCATTCTGATGCGACCACCGTGCCGCGCTTCACGTATACACGTTCGTAGAAATCCGGCAGGTGCAACTGAGTTGAAGATGGTGCGGAGTTTGGAGTCAACCGTAGGATCTCACGTCAATAGGGGGAGTGAATGCACAAGCTTTTCCGTCTCGCCTTGGGTGGACTTGTTGTCGCAGGCCTGGCCGGCTGCGGTGACAAGGTCACCATCCCAACACCGCCGGCGCCGCCAGCGCCAACGGTGCACTCGGTTACGGTGACTCCTGGTTCCGTAGCCCTCAACGTCGGCCAGAGCGTGGCTCTCGCGGCGACCGTGGCCGGTGATCCGGGCGTGGCGACCACGGTGACTTGGTCATCGAGCGATGCGACGATTGCCTCGGTTGACGCCAACGGCAAAGTGACCGCCGTGGCGCCGGGCAGCGCGGTCGTTCATGCGACCTCCACCGTGAACTCCGCCGCCACCGGTTCCGCGTCGGTAACGGTGAACGCGAACACCGCGACCGTGAGCAGCGTGACCATCACTCCGGCCACCGCCGCCATGACGATCGGCCAATCAATCACGGCCGTCGCCACTGTGTCGGGGACCAACAATCCAAGCCAGGGCGTGACGTGGCAGTCGCTCGATCAGACCGTCGCCACCGTGGATGGAAACGGCAAAGTGACCGCAGTTGCGGTCGGCAGCGCCGTCATCAAGGCGACCTCGACCGCCGATGCCAGCAAGGCCGGCACGTTGGCCGTGACCGTCCTGCATCAGGATCCGGTCAGCATCTCCATTCAATCGATCACCAAGGGTGGCACCACGCTCCCGGTGAACCTCAACGGAGTCGCGGGCCAGATCGACGTGACGTTGAACGTGGATCGCGGCAGCTTCGCCCTTGATTCCGTCGTCGTGTACATCGATGGGGTTGAAGCCGCCTCACAGGTGTTCCCGAACGGTGCCTCGCGCGCGTCCGCTCCGGCTAAGCCGAAGGGCAGTGCGCCGTCGCCGGTTGTGCTCAGCATCAACACCGCCCGGTTCAATCGGACGACCGGCGTACCTTCCTTCTTCAATGGCAAGAAAGTCATTGCCGCCAGCGCCTTCCAAAAGAACGTTGGGGCCGGCGGTGGTCTCGCCAGCAACACCATCAACATCGTCCTGCTAAACGCGGACGGTGCGTTGGTCGGCACGTTGACCAATAACAACGCGACGAACAATGGTATCACCGGCCCGGTGACGGTCGGTGGCACCACCTGGAACAGCGGCAGCGTGACGATCACTTCGATCATCATCAGCTACACCCAGGTGCAGCCCGCGACCTTCGGGGTCGGCTCTGTGCTTTGCGGTGGATCTGGTGCGGCGACCTTCGCGGGTTCTCCGACCGCTGGTCTCACCGCGACGAACACCTGGGCCTGCGCCAGCGCCGAGGGCGTTTACAATGAGAACAACTTCTTCGTAGCGACCTATCCGACGGGTTCGGTGGATGCCTTGGGTAATACGTTGTTGCCCTTTGGCCCGGTGCTCGGTTTGGGCGCCACTTTCACCTCGCCCGGTGGAGCCCCGCTTCCGGGTCTCTTCACCAACTTGACCTCTAATATCGACAACCTGGCGCCCACGGTCTCGGTCGTCGACATCGACGACGATGGCATCGAGATTGCGTTCAATACGCGCTTTGATCAGCCCTGGATCAAGGCCGGGTATGTGTTTGCCGATACTTCGCTCGGTGGCCGGCTGGCCGCCGTCGATAACGGCTCCGGTGTTGCCGCTGGATATCCCCAGGCTCGCCTGGTGACGGTGGTTCCGGGTCCCGCGTTCACTGTGTGCTCCTCCACCATCGTCCACACCGGTGCGGATCTGAACGAAACCATCACCAGCAACGCCACCGACGGCTATCGGGTCTGCGCCTACGCGCAAGATGCGCTGGGCAATGCGGCGCCGGTGACCAGCCCGGTCACTTCGGGCGACATTTCCAACTACTTCGGCGTTGACAAGACGGCTCCCTCGATTCGGTTGGCTGGTAGTACGGCAGCCACGCCGGCCCTTGTGATCCCGACCACCGTCAGTATCAATGCCAACACCACCATCTTCCCGGCCGCCACGTACGGTGCGGAGCGGTTCGGCGTCGAGGCCATCGACAATGCCGCGGGATTCAACCAGAACCTCTCCGCGGGCGCGCCAATTGGCCCCGATCAGCAGGTCATCCAACGGTTGACGCAGTCGGGCTACTTAGAAGCCGCCGCGATCCTGCTCAACCCCGGGGCGAACGCGGGTTGCGTCGTCCAGACTGGCGGCTTAGGCACCGTCATGTCCGATCACTGGGTCCGTAGCACCGTGCTGTTGGGCGACGATTGCTTGCCGCCTTTCGGTGCCGGCTTCGGTGGCGGGTACTACATCTACAACGCATTCGTGATCGACCGCGCGGGCAACCAGAGCGCGACCCTTCACCGTAACTGGGCGATCGACTTCGGCGCGCCGAACATCACTGGCCTCGGGTTCGCCTCCGCGTTGTACACGGGCGGTAATCCGGCGACCTTCAGCGTCTCGGCCAACGATGACGTCGAAATCATTTCCGGCTCGCTCGGCATCAACTTCACCGGATTGGGCAAGAGCCCGAATGCCACCCAGGCCAACAGCCCTGTGGGCATCCTGTACCCCGAAGGCTCGTTGGGTGGCCTTGGCACCGCGTGGGATAGCGTCCTGAGCACACCGCTCAATGGCGCGCCGCTCACCGTGCCGAGGCTGCTCGTCCGTATCGACGAGAGCTGCTACGCTGTGGGCAACCCGTACGCGAGCTGCGCCTCGGCGACGGTCGGCGACGGCAGCAAGCCGACCAGCGCGTCTGACTACGATACCAATCTCCAAGGTGGCGGCGCGTTGACGGATGCTCAGAAGGGTCCGAACGCGGTCCTCGCCAACGTGGCCGATATTACCGGCCGTGAGGGCGGTGGTATTGCCGCACCGGTTCTGTCGACGCAGTTCACGTCGCAGGCCGCACCATGGAGCGGGCTTTCTTACCTGGTTACGTGGACCGGTACCAACGGGACCCTCATCGCCAGTACGTTCGTCGGTGAGCAGGGAACCAACAGCTCGATCGGTACCAACGCGTTTGCCAGTGCCTCACTCTGGCGCCTGAACACCGTGACGAACCAGTGGACGTTCTGCCTCAACCTTGCGGGTCCTCAGAGCGTCGACAACGGTGGATTGCGCTTCTGGCGGTGGACTGCTCCGTCGCCAGTGCCAGTGACCAACACCTGCGCTGACGTCAGGCTGGGCGCTGCTGGTGGTAGTTACCGAATCATGGGTGTGGTAAGTGGAGCTGGGTTGTTCACACCCGACTTCTAGTCGAAGCAGAAGGGGTCGGTTTCGGCCGGCCCTTTGGTGCAACACAACGGTAAAGCAGGAAGCCCCGCCATGTGGCGGGGCTTTTTGTTTGCGGTGGAGCCAGTCAGAATCGCTCTCAACCAGTGCCCTTCCGGCGGGAGAAGTTGCCCAGAAAGCCTGCTGGCTGGTCTTCGCCGACTGACGAGGCTTTCCTCCTGTTCCAGAGTGCTTGCGCCTCCCGGTGGGCGGGTGTGCCTTACAACCGCCCTCCATTCGGACCCTTCCGGGTTCGCCTCGTGTCCGCATCAATTGTTATTGGAATTCGTTCACAAGTATTGGGAAGGAACGAACAGGTGGAGTCGCTGAGGGTTCCGCTGGCGCGATTCTCACGCGGAGAGGGAGGGGTGTGATCTCTCCCCGCGTGAGTGGATCAATCTCGAGGAGCTGCGGGGTCCAAGTGCTATACGTTTACGCTCGAGGTGGGATAGCCAAACCACTTGTCGAAGAACGCGCGGGCCGCTGGATTCTGCTGGGGGCGCGCTGGAGACAAGTTTGCGAGGAGGGTACCAAGACCCTCAGGGGAGTCTGGAACGAGCCCCTGAGCGACTGCGGAGCGGAACATCCGCCCTTCGCTGCCAATGTCGCTGATTCCTTGCTGCGTTGGATGCGTGTACTGCTCGTACTTGAGGGTGATCTCGCCCTGCACTTCGCTGTCGTTGGTCGCAATGCCGAGGCCCGCTCCGCCGCTCGCGGTCGGCGAAAGAGGTGGAAGGAAGCCAGCGGGTGTGAGATCGGCCGCGTAGGAGGGGGAGGCCGAAGTCGTTGAGCTCGAGACCAGAGTGGCTTGCATCCGTGCGATCGTTGGTGTCGGCAATGCCAGCGAAGGATCAACCGGAGTCTGCACCAAGATCGGCTGATTCACGGTCACCTCCACGGCTGCCGGAGGGTCGAAAGGGACGAACGTCGGTGGACGATCGACCGGGGTCGAGGTGGCTCCGGTGTCGGCCGTCAGCGGCACGGGAATCGAAATCGGTCGCTCGACTGCGATTCGAGTCGGGGCCGCGGAATTCACCATGCCGCTGGAATGGCCCGCGAGCGCTTGATCGAATCGCTCTCGGAACGTTCCAAGATTTGCCGGGTTCGGAGTTTTCGACCCCTTGGGGACGGAATGATTTGCCTCCAACCGGGTCGGAAAGAGAATGGATTGCAGCCTGGTTCTGATGTCCATGTCATTTCTCCACATGGTGTTAGGCCTTGTTCGGCCGAAAATTGTATCCAGCGCGTGGTGGCAGAAATGGCAACTTCGGGGCCGAAACGTGCGGGTGGGATCCTTCCGGCCCGAATGCATCCGGCGGACACGTAGGGGTAGAAATGACTCGGCCCGCGTTCCGCCGGTGCAACTGCGCGGGCTGCGGAGGCCTATCACTGTGAGAGGGTAAGTGAGCGCTCCGGGATTGGGCATCGGTCGACACCACGACCGGTGGGCTTCGATTGTCGTTCCGCGCGCCATTACTTCATCACGATCTGCACTAAAGATCGGAGTAAAGTCCTGTCTCGCTGGGCGAATGGGCGGCTTGTTTTGACCTCTGTTGGCGCGATCGTCTCTCGGTGTTGGTCATCGATCCCGGAATTTGTTGTCGGAACCCGAATTGATTCATCCGTCGTGATGCCCGATCATATCCACGGCATTTTGTGGCTTCCGGCCAGCGAACGGACGAGGCTTTCAGACGTGATCGGAAGATTCAAGGCCGCTGCGACCCGGGAGGCGCGAGGGAAGCGTTTGATCGGAAATGGTCCGCTATGGCAGCGGAGTTTCTATGACCGCGTGGTCCGATCCCCACGCGACCTCCACGCGTTTCGAGAGTACCTTGCCTGGAATCCTTCGCGCTGGCTCGTTCACCAAGCTGGCCGTTCAAGTCGATCCCAGGGTAGGGGTCGAATGTATCCGGCCCCGACGGAATTCGCTCATGATGCGGAGTGATGGCGAACGGAAGATCGGGGCCTTACGCCGTCGGCGCCTCTGGACTCGCAGCCTCGGCCGGATATCCCGGCCGTCCCATGGCGGCATAAATGAGTTTCTTGCCGAGCTCGACCCCCGGTTGATCGAACGGATCGACACCATACCACACTCCGGCGAATCCGGCCGCGAGTTGGTAGAACATGATCAGTTCGCCAAAGGTCTCCGTTGTGAGGTCCGGCAGCTCCAGCGTGCAGTGCATTCGTCCCATCCGCGCCAATGCAGCCGCCGTTGCCTGTTGCTCCACGCGGAGGAGTTCTCCCAGCGAATGGCCCGGCAAAAATGAGAGCTCCGGCGGCAGGTTCGGTCGGGTTGGAATCATGATATCGGGGCCGGGATCCTCCAGCCGAATAAAGGAGATCACTTTGTCGTATGGGCCTTCCATAAACAGCTGCACTTGGCTGTGTTGATCGGTCGCGCCGATCGAGCCCACGGGTGTCGGGCCGGCAAAGACCGGCTCCCCTCGCCGGTCGAGCCGCTTGGCGAGACTTTCGGCCCAGAGCTGGCGATACCAGTCGGCGAAGTCCCGTAGGCGGTCGCTGTATGGCATCACGAAATGAATGCGTGCGCCGAGGGAGGTATCCGCGGTCCAGAGAAGTCCGGCATAGAGCGCCGCTGGATTCTGGAGCAGGTCGGCCTGCTCGGCGCGGGCAATGGCATGACGGGCACCGGACAAGAGGGCGTCGATGTCGACGCCGATGAGTGCGGCGGGGAATAGGCCCACCGGGGAGAGGACACTAAAGCGCCCTCCTACATCGGGCGGAACCTCAAGACACGGAATTCCTTCCCGTCCGGCCAATGCGCGGAGCGGACCACTCACCGGATCCGTGGTGAACACCAAGTGCCGCACGGCGACGTCCGCACCGAGTGCGGCGTCGAGCCACGCCCGGACGACGAGATACTGGGCCAGCGTCTCGGTCGTCCCGCCCGATTTGCTGATCACGTTCACGAGCGCCCGGCGCGGATCGATCCGTTTGAGCGCGGCTTGTATCGAGGACGGATCGACGTTTTCGAGCACCGTGATCTTGGGGAAGAAATCCCGGCCCTCATCGTCGAGCTCGTTCCATGCGGGAGCTTTGAGCGCATTGATGACGGCTTTGACACCGAGCGATGAGCCACCGATACCGAGGACGACCACATGATCATAGGCTTGGCCAACGCCCTCGGCAAAACGGCGAATCCAGCGGACCGTGTTTTCCTGTTGTCCCAAGGCATAGAATCCGTATTCGCCGGCGTTCCGCCTCGTCTTCACCTCGGCGTGGACACTCGGAAACCGAGAGGTGAGCGCATGCATCCGCTCCCGGGTCAGACCATGTTGGCCATCGAGGTTTTCAGTGAGCATGCGTCCGTAATGGAGCTTCATCGTCAATCCTCCAAAACCAAACCGTCATAGGCCGGCTCGATACCCGCGGGCAACCGTCCCGCGAGGTCGGCGTGTCCCGTCTCGTGGGTGAGGTGCGTAAGCAGAGTGCGCGTCGCGCCGACCGCTCGCGCGGTGGCGATGGCCTCATCAATACTCAGGTGGGTGGGGTGGGGGCGCCACCAGAGCGCGTTGATCACCATGGTTTTGACGCCGCGGAGCGCGTGGAGCGAGGTGTCAGGAATCCGTTTGACATCCGTGAGATATGCGATGTTCCCAAAGCGGTAGCCGAAGACCGTTGCGAACCCGTGTTCGAACGCGAGGGGAAGGACCGAGACCCCGGCGATCGTGGTCGCTCGGTTCGCTTCGAGCGGATACAACGAGAGGACCGGCTTCGATGTTCCCACGGGCGGTTGAACGGCGTCGTCGAAAATGTACCGGAATGCGCCCCGCAGATACTCGAGAGTTCGTTCGGGCCCGTAGAGTGGGAGGGCCGCGCGGCGCCGGAGCGAGAACATGCGGAGATCGTCGATCCCATGGGTATGATCGGCATGCTCGTGGGTGTATAGCACAGCGTCCAGGTGGTCCACCTTCGCCGCGAGCAACTGCAACCGAAGTTCCGGCGGTGTATCGATCAGGAGGGTGCTGCCGTCGGCCTCGAGCAGGGCGCCGGTGCGAGTTCGGCGGTCACGGGGGTCGCTCGACTGGCACACGTCGCACGAGCACCCGATTTGCGGCACCCCGAACGACGTGCCCGTGCCGAGCAGTGTGAGCCGCATTCGGTCAGAGCGTCTCGATTTTGAGCAAATTCGTGGTGCCCGCAAGATCGAACGGCACTCCGGCAGTCACCACCACGCGATCTCCGCGTTTGGCGAGCCCCATTTGAAGCAGCCGGTCTCGCGCAACCGGGAACATCGATTCGTAGTTCGGGAGATGGTCGGAGAGTGCCGGGATCACTCCCCATACCAAAGCGAGCTGACGAAAGGTCTCGGGTTCCGGCGTCATCGCGAAAATCGGCACCCCGGGGCGATACGAGGCCACGGTCCTGGCCGTGAACCCGCTCGCGGTGAAGCAGACAATGACCGGCGTCTTGAGCATGCGCGCCGCTGAGGCAACGCCGACGGAAATCGCATCTTCGGTATTGATGGTCGCGTGCGTTTGGGCCACGGCGGAGTGCGCGAATGCTGCATCGCTTCGATGGGCTTCGACTTCGCACGCGATGCGGTCCATGGCCAACACCGACTCCTGAGCGTAGCTCCCGACGGCGGTTTCGGCGGAAAGCATCAGGGCATCGGTCCCGTCGAGAATGGCATTCGCCACGTCAGACACCTCGGCGCGGGTGGGGCGGGGTGCATGGATCATCGATTCCAGCATCTGCGTGGCCGTGATGACCGGTTTCCCGTGCCGGTTGGCTTCGTGGATGAGACGCTTCTGTTCGAGCGGTACGCGTTCGAACGGCAGCTCCACCCCCAAGTCGCCGCGCGCGACCATGATTCCGTCACAGGCATCGAGGATCCCCTCCAAGTTCGTGAGCGCGGTATCCTTCTCAATCTTGGCGATGATCTTGATTGGCACCGGGACCAGTGCTCGGAGGGCCCTGAGATCCTCCGGCCGCCGGACGAACGACAGCGCCACGTAATCGACTCCCAGCTCCACGGCCCGGATCGCTTCCTCGCGATCGCGTTCGGTGACGGCCGGCGCGGAGACGTCGATGCCGGGAAGGTTCATTCCCTTGTTCGACTTGAGTTGTCCGCCGTAGCGGACCTTTCCTTGCACCCGGCGACCGTTGACTCCGATCACATCCACTGCGAGCAGGCCGTCATCGAGGAGGATAACCGCTCCAGGGCGCACGTCGGAGGCGAGATCGTCGTAGGTGGTCGGGATTTCACCTGCTCCGGCTTCGGCTTCAGGCGCGAAAGTGACGGCCTGACCCGGCACGAGGTCGAGGGGTGTGCTCAGGGTCCCGACCCGAATCCGGGGGCCCTGAAGATCGACGAGGATCGCAGAGGAGAGGAGGCGCCCGCGCTGCACGGATTGAAGATCGCGGATCCATCGCGTACGAATCTCGGGTGTCCCGTGCGATGCGTTGATGCGCACGACGTTGACACCGGCATCAAACATGGCTCGCATTTGGTCGGGCCGATCCCACGCAGGCCCGAGCGTCGCAACGATCTTGGTGCGGCGTACCTCATTCGGCAAATCGGAATCCAGATCAGGTTGGTCAGAATGGTAACCAAGTCGTTGGGCGATCGCACAATGATTTTCCGCATCAATGTCGCCGACAGCGGACTTTGGACAGTTCGTGATTCGGATCGGTATTTGGCGGATCTTCGTTCGATGTCTCCCGTCCGAACTTGATCCGCAATTCCCCGGGAAAATGTGGACAAGCGTGTTTCCACGCCGGAGCAGCGTGCCCTTGCGGGTTTCCTGTCGATAGTCTCCGGGCTCCAACATGTTTTCCACATTGGGGAATGGTTCTGCTGGTGCAAAAAACCGCGATTCTAGGCCGCAAGAAGGACTGCACATTTCTGTGGAATCTCGGGGTTATCCACAAGTGGATTCCTGGATATCTCCTGAATCGGGCGCGCAGGGTCTTGTCAGAGAATGACCTAGTCCTTGGCAATGATCTCCACACTGAAGGCAAACTCTAAGTCATTATTCAACAATGGATAAACAATCGATCTGCGTGTGGAAAAGTACGGGTGCCAGTGGGGCTCAGAATTGCGCTGGTTCCCGGTTGAAAAGACACCATTTCTGCCCTCGTGGTGACAAGTCCTTTACATTGGAATGACCAGACTCCAGCGCCACACGAGGCCGTTTGACGCTCATCGGTGCTCGGTCTAGATTGGCACCGTCTCCGCTGGTCACCAGTAACGTAAAGGTCCTCTGGCCATGGCCGACGCAATTCAGCAGGTTCTCGACCTTTTTCGCGGGTCGGTGACTCGAGGTACCAGCGGTTTGGCCATCCACCAACCGGAAGAGCTCAAGAGCTCGGTGATGGACCAATTGGTCCGTTTGGCGGTGATGGGCATTCCGGCGGAAGCCGAAGCGGCGCGATGGGTCCTCTGGGAGTTGGGGCAAGCGACCGGCGTGCGCCCGGCTTCGATCCATGATCTGTACCTGGCTCGCGGGAGAGGGGAATGTGCCGGGTTCACTGTCCCCGCCATCAATGTGCGAATGCTGGCATACGATACCGCCCGGGCGGTCTTCCGTGCGGCGATGGTGCGGGATGCTGGCGCGATTCTCCTCGAAATCGCGCGCTCCGAAATTGCCTACACCGAACAGCGTCCCGCAGAGTACGTTTCGGTGATGATCGGGGCGGCGCTGCGCGAGGGGTATGCGCTTCCGCTCTTCATCCAAGGTGATCATTGCCAAGTCAACCACAAGAAGTACGCCACGGATCCCGAGGGAGAAGTGGGTGAAGTGAAAAAGCTCATTGCCGAGGAAATCGCGGCGGGGTTCTACAACATCGATGTCGACACCTCCACTCTTGTGGACCTCTCCAAACCGACCCTCCTCGAGCAGCAGGGGCTCAACTACGCGCGGGCCGCCGAAATCACCGCATTTATCAGAAGCCTCGAGCCCGCCGGGATCACGGTCTCCGTTGGGGCCGAGATCGGTGAGGTCGGGATGAAGAACAGTACTGTCGAAGAGCTGCACGCCTTCATGGTGGGATTCAATGCCTCTCTGGCGCAACAAGGCCGGCTCGCGGGGATCAGCAAGATTTCGGTGCAGACCGGAACTTCGCACGGCGGAGTGGTGTTGCCGGACGGGTCGATCGCGGATGTGGCTCTCGACCTCAACGCGCTCGACGCGCTTTCGAAAGCAGCGCGCACAGCGTATGGGCTAGCGGGCGCCGTTCAACACGGAGCGAGCACACTGCCGTCGAACGCGTTCGGGAATTTTGCCCGAATCGAGACGGCGGAGATTCACTTGGCCACCAATTTCCAGAATATCGTCATGGACCACCCGGCCCTCCCTGAGGACCTCAAGGCTCGGATTCGTGCGTGGTTGGACACCAATGCTTCGAGCGAGAAGAAGGCTGGCGACACGCCGGAGCAGTTTTACTATCGGGCGCGGAAAAAGGCGATCGGTCCGTTCAAGCGGGAAATGTGGTCGCTGCCGGAGCCGACGCGAGCGGCGATCGCCGGTGATCTCGAGAAGACGTTTGGGTTCCTGTTCGACCAGCTCAAGGTGAATGGCACGGCGGCCCTGGTCCGCAAGTATATTGAGGCTCCGGTCCAACATCATCGCACAGTGGCCGCGATTGCGCTGGACGACGCAGACGCGGGTGAATAGGGGGCGAATCGTGTCGAATCGTGACGAAGGCAGAAAGGTCGTGGTCATCCGAGAGGGTGGTTCCGCGCTCAAGTGGGTTGTGGTGGGTGCTGCGGTGGGCGGCGTCCTGGCTTTGCTGTTCGCCCCTCAGTCGGGCGAAGCCACTCGGCGAGACCTGTCGCGGCGACTCCGGGGGCTCCGGCGTGCGGCGGAGGACCGCTTCAATGACCTCGGGGATGCTCTCACCACCAAAGAACAGAAGCTCCGTGAGATGGCCGAGACGGCCTTTGGGGGTGAACCGGAGGAGGATGAAGACGAGGACACGCCGCGGCCGAGCGGAAAGGACCGCGGGACGGCCCCATCTCCGCGGCAAGAATTGGAGCGGCGGTTGGCGGATGCCCGAGCGCGGCGCCGCCAGATTCCGACCGAGGAAGAGGAGCCGGTCGCCTGAGCTCGCGAATTCGCGACCGGCCGGCTCAACTCCTCAGGTTCATCCGGCGCACCATCATCGCGGCTGACCAACACAACGTCGTTTTCCTCTCGAGCGCGCTCACGTTTGACGCGCTCGTTGCTTTGGTCCCTTTCGCGTTGCTCCTCGTTGCGGGTATCGGGCACCTGCTGCAGACCTACGGTGGTACCGATCCGGTTGATGCCGCTGTCCTGCTCGACCAATTCCTTCCGCCCCATGTGACCGTCGGGGGAAAGGATCCGTTTGCCTTCGTGGAGCGGGTGGTAGGCCAATTCGCGTCCTATCAGGGTCGGTTGTCTTTGGTCGCGGTGCCCGCCTTCCTCTGGTTCAGCACCCGTCTCTTCGCGGGGACCCGAACCGCCCTCAATGTTGTGTTCGACTCCTCGGTGCGGCCGCCCGAACGGCACGCCGTGGTGCATTATCTCTTGGGCAAGCTGCGCGACCTCGGCATGGTGCTTCTGGTCCTGACGCTCTTCATGGGCAATACCGTGCTCTCGGCCGCCTTGGCCGTCATTCAAGCTGCGGGCAAAGAGGCGGTTCCAGAATTCGGGTTCTTCGTGTCGCGAGTGGGCTGGTGGCTCGGCGAAATCCTCGCATTGGGCTTCATCTGGACGTTGTATTTCCTCGTCTATCGGTTCGCGTCCATGCGACGCCTTTCCACCCGCGCGGCCCAGATCGCCGCCCTCTTTTCCGCTGTTTCCTTCGAGATCGCCAAGCGACTCTTCGGACTCTATCTCGTGTACCTCGGCTCCAGCGAACAGATCTCGGTCGATGCGAATCTCGCGGCCATCCTCCTCCTTGGCGTCTGGATGTATTACACGGCGTTGGTCTTTCTCCTCGGGGGAGTCGTGGCGCGGATTTGGGAAGAGGGGGCGGTCGGAGCATAGAGGTGGGGCGCATCCCGATGTGATTTACCTTCCCGCCTTCCTGCCGTCGCCCTGTCCGGCTACATTTGCGTCGCCCCAGGTCCGAAGGGTATCGGCGCGTGAACCGCGTCAGGACCTTGCCGGTAGCAGCGCTAAGCGATGTCTGGTATCGCTTCGGGTCGCCTGGGGTACTCCCTTTCTTCGTCTGCTTTTGCGTGCCAGCCGTCCCCTTCGTCGGTCCCTTTTCCCCATCCCCCTTTCCACCTACCTTCCCCCCATGGCCATTGCTCTCGCGCGACGATATCGTCCCCGGCGGTTCGCGGACCTTTTGGTTCAGGATCACGTCGCGGCGGCGCTTCGTGGAGCGGTGGCGCGCGGGCGCGTTGCGCATGGCTACCTCCTGACCGGCCCGCGCGGGGTCGGGAAGACCACCGCCGCGCGGATTCTCGCCATGGCACTCAACTGTGAGCGGCGGGAGCACACCGATCCACCCGGCGAGCCGTGTGGCGAGTGCCAGAGTTGCGAGCGGGTCTGGAGTGGGTCAGCGAATCTCGACGTGGTTGAGATCGACGCGGCCAGCAATCGAGGAGTAGATGACGCGCGCGACCTTCGTGAGCGGGCGATGTACGCCGCGTCCCAGGCTGGGCATCATAAGGTCTACATCGTCGACGAAGCCCACATGCTCACTCGGGAGGCGTGGAACGCTCTCCTGAAGATTCTTGAGGAGCCCCCTCCCGGCGTCGTCTTCGTCTTCGCCACCACGGAGCCGCAAAAAATTGCCGCCACCGCCGCTCCGGTTCTTTCGCGACTGCAACGATTCGATTTTCGGCGGATCGGGCCAGCCGCAATCCGCACCCGCCTCCGTCAGGTGCTCGATCTCGAAAAGCTTTCGGCCGAAGACGACGCGCTGACGCTCATCGCCCGCTGCGCCGATGGCGGCATGCGCGACGCGCTCTCCGTCCTCGATCAGTGTCTGAGTTTCGGGGAGGGACCGATCACCGCCGCCCGGGTCCGGGAGACGCTCGGCCTCGTGCCTGACGAAGTATTCGCGCGCGTCCTTCGGATCGTTCTGGAACGGGATCCACGGGCCGTCTTTCCCTTGATCGACGAGCTGATGGAGCAGGGGGTGGACCTCGTCGAGTTCATGAATGGAATCGCGGAAATGCTCCGCGCGCTTTTGATCGAACAATTGGGCGGGACCGCGGCTGGGCTCACCGAGGCCATGCGGCAAACGATTGTCGGCGCCGCGAATCAGTTCCGTTCGGAAGACGTGCTCAGAATGCTAAAGCTCCTGGCCGATAGTGAGGGGGGAATTCGCCGGAGCGGGAATGCGCGCCTGACGGTGGAGACCTTGCTCTTGCGCTGGGCCATGATGGATCGGGTCGTGGATCTGGAGCAGGTGCTTGCGGGCGGGGTGGGGAATTCGCCGGCCCGGCCGGCCGTGGCGCGAGAGCCAGCGTCGAGTCCCTCCGGACCGGCTCCGGTCGCATCCACGAAGGTTCCCGCCCGCCCGGCTCCTACTTCCACCGTCACGCTCGGGGCTGCGGAGCCGGTGGCATTCACCCTCAGCGGGCTGTTGGGGGTTTGGGGTGATCTCGTGGCCGCGGCGAGGGCTCAGAGCCCTCTCCTGGGTGAGGTACTTGCCGTCGCCCGGCCCGCTAGCGTAGCGGCACCGGTTGTAACCCTCTCCCTCGACGCGGAGCATGCCGTCATGCAAGAGGGGCTTCTGCAGCGGCGGAGCGCCATCGAAGGGCTCCTCGCGGCCCGACTGGGAGGACCGGTCGAGCTCAAAGTGGTCGGAGCGGCGATGGGCACGCCCAGTCAAGGTCGGCCGGAACGACTCTCGGAAGTTGGACTGAAAGCAGACCGCCTCAGGCGACTGCGCGAGAAGGACGCGGCCCTCGATTTGGCGGCCGATGAGTTAGATTTGGAGATTGTGGACGAGCCACCACGCGGGAAGTAGGAATCGAGAGCGGGGCGCAGGGTATGGCGGATATTCAACAGCTTTTCCAACTGGGCCAGCAAATGCAAGGCCGGCTGCAGCAGCTTCAATCTGAGCTCGCTGGCCGGCTGGTCGAGGCCTCCGCGGGCGGCGGCCTCGTGAAGGTGAGCGTGGATGGGCGTGGTATGCTGCGCAGCCTCACGATCGATCCGGAGGCGTTTGCCGGACGAGACGCCGAGCTACTTTCGGATCTCGTCATCGGGGCGGTCGCAGAGGCCCAACGTCAGGCTGCCGACCTCGTGCAGGCCGAGATGAAGAAGGTCCAGCCCCTTTCCTTCCCGCAGATACTCTAGCGTGGTGGGGGCCATCGACGAGTTGATCACGGAACTGGCCCGCCTTCCGGGCATCGGTCGGAAGACGGCGCAGCGCCTCACGTTTCACTTGTTGCAGCAGCCGTCGGACCAGGTGTCACGGTTGGCCGCGGCGTTGACCGGTGTCGTCGAGCGGGTGCGGCCGTGCGGGGAGTGTGGCAATCTCTCCGAGGTCGAGCAGTGCGGCATCTGCTCCGATCCGACCCGAGATGGCGCCCTGCTATGTATCGTCGAGGAGCCCTCGACCGTGAGCGTGGTTGAGAAGGCCACGTCGTTTCGAGGCCGCTACCTGGTCCTCGGAGGCCGACTCTCTCCGATCGATGGAATTGGGCCCGAGCAGCTGAGGATGGGCCTCCTCCGGAGACGGATCGAAGCGGGCGGTCTGCGAGAGGTCATCCTCGCAACCAATCCCTCGCTCGAGGGTGAGGCGACTAGCACCTATATCCAACAGTTGCTGGCGGGAAAGGGAATCCGGGTGACTCGGCTGGCTCGGGGGCTTCCGGTCGGAGGCGATCTGGAATACGTCGATGGGGTAACCCTAAGCCACGCGTTGCAAGCGCGGCAGGAGGTTTCGTGACGGATCTGTTTGACATACCCATGCGAGTGGGGCTCCTCTGATGCGAGGCCGCACGCTGTTTCTCGGAGGCGCCACAGCCGCGGGACTGGCGCTCGGGTGGGTGCTGGCGCGACGGCATGTGGCACGTCATCGCGCCGACCTCTTCAGCCGTCGGCCGCTTCGTCGGTTGTCCGCCCTCACCTACCTTGCGCAACATCCTTCGCTCGACTCGATCCGCCTCCTCCGCGACTACCTTGCCTGGGAGCCGCAACCTCTGCTCCGACGCTGGGCGCGCGTGATGATGCGTCGACTTGAGGTACAGTTCGGATGAGGCGCGGCGCGCGGTGACTGGTGGCGGGGCGTCCAGTTGGTCTTTCCGAGAAGAGGATGCTTCTCGGATCGAGGTCATTTTGGCCGGCTTTCTTCGCGAGTCGAATTCGCGGACGGCGCTTCTCGTGGATCGAACCGGGCAGATGCTCGCGACAGTGGGCGACCCGCCCACGTTCGATCCGGTGGCCTTTGCGTCGTTGACGGCCGCCGATTTTTCAGCGAACGACCAACTCGCCCGTTTGCTCGGCGAATCGGAATTCGGTGCGCTGTTCCATCAAGGCGAAAAGGAGTCCCTCTACCTCGCCGATATCGCGCGCCGGGTAATTTTGGTGGTGCTGTTCGACAACCGGACGACGCTGGGCCTCGTGAAATTGCGAGTCCGCGCCACGGTGCACGATCTGTCGTCAGTATTCCATGCGATGTTCGCCCGGGAACCGGGCGTCACACCAAAAGTGGAATCGGGGTTCATTGGCGAGGCAGAAGATGAGATCGACAAACTCTTTGGTCCATGAAGGCGGGCGCGGATGTCGCTGATCAATTACGCATCACGCGAGATCAACTGTAAGCTGGTCTATTACGGACCCGGCTTGGGCGGGAAAACGACCAACCTCGAATACATCTACGAGAAGGTCGCTCCCGCGTCCAAGGGCAAGATGATTTCGCTCGCCACTGAAACCGAGCGGACCCTTTTCTTCGATTTCCTTCCCGTCGATCTGGGGACCATTCGAGGGTTCAAGACGCGGTTCCATCTCTACACCGTGCCCGGACAAGTGTACTACAATGCGTCCCGCAAGCTAATTCTCAAAGGGGTCGATGGTGTCGTCTTTGTGGGCGATAGCCAAATCGAGCGGATGGAAGCGAATCTCGAGGCGATGCAGAACCTGTACGACAATATGTTGCAGCACGGGTACGATCTCACCCGTCTCCCCTTCGTCATCCAATACAACAAACGCGATCTGCCGAATGCCGCCCCGATTAAAGAGCTGCAGGAGAGCCTCAATCCGGGCTGGCAGGTCGAGGATCCTCTCAAGCAGCGAACCGTGCCGGACCCCGACCGCCCGGGCCAGTTTCTCATTCACCAGGTGGATGACATCTGGGTCGAACGCGTGCCCCATTTCGAGGCGGTGGCACTCCGCGGCGATGGGGTGTTCGACACCTTACGGGCCATCAGCAAGCTCGTTCTCAAGACGCTGGGATAACCCAGCGGTATGTGGACCCTTCCCAATATCCTGACGTTCGCGCGGATCGCCATCACCCCGGTGGTGGCGCTGCTCCCCTTCATCGGCGGATACTGGCCCAAGGTTCTCACCCTCGTGATCTTCGTCGCCGCGGCCGTCACCGATGTGATTGACGGCCACTTGGCCCGGAGCCGGAATGAGGTCTCGGACTTCGGCAAGGTCCTCGACCCTATTGCCGACAAACTCTTGTTGCTCGCCACCCTGGGACCGATCTACTGGATCTCTCAACAGCGACACGATTTGTATGACATCCCCGTCTGGGGCAGCATTCCCCTATGGGTCTGCGTTCTGCTCGTGGGCCGAGAGGTCGCGATGACCGCGCTCCGGCAGTGGGCGAAACGCCAAGGTGTCATCATTCCGGCGGCCGGACCGGGAAAGCTGAAGACGGTGCTCCAGAATATTTTCATCGGCGCCACGATTGCCTGGTTCGCGTTTCGGAATGCGTGGAAGCCGCTCGGGTGGTACTCCAGCCCATTCGGAAAGTTCTGGAATCAGTTTCATGGCGGCTTTGTCGCGGTCACCCTGCTCATCGCGCTGTTCCTCACCATCTATTCGTTCGTGATCTACCTCTATCGCTACCGGTCGCTGTTCTCCCACCCCTCGCGCTGATCCGTGAATCTCGAACTGGTCACCATCGGCACCGAGCTTCTGCTGGGATTCACTGTGGACACGAACGGCGCCTTCGCCGGAAAGGCGCTCGCGCGGGCCGGGGTTCGAGTGGTCCGGCGAACGTCCGTTGGAGATGAACCGGCCGCGATTGCGGACGCGGTGCGGGGCGCCCTCGCGCGCACCCGTGCTGTGTTGACCACCGGCGGCCTGGGCCCCACCCGCGATGACATGACCAAGAAGGTCATTGCGAAATTGTTCGGGGCGCCATTGGACTTCGACGAGTCCATCTGGAATGCGCTCCTCGAGCGCTATGCCCGATTCAAACGCACGCCATCGGAGTCCAATCGATCCCAAGCGGAAGTACCCCGAAACGCAACTGTGCTGCCGAACCGCTGGGGCACCGCGCCCGGACTCTGGCTGGAGGGCCAGGCAGGCTTGGTGATCATGCTACCCGGCGTCCCTCTCGAGATGCAGAAACTCCTCGATCATGAGGTCGTGCCTCGCCTCGCGGCCCGGGCCGGCGAAACCGTGATCATGTCGAGCGTGGTGCGCACCACGGCCGTGGCGGAGTCGAACGTCGCAGAACGCGTGAAAGTGGCGGAGGATGAGATTGCCCCTCTCACCTTGGCCTACTTGCCAGGACTTGAGGGCGTCGACTTGCGACTGACGGCATGGAACCTCTCCCGCCCGGAAGCCGAAACCCGGTTGGCCACCGCGGCGATGCGGTTGAAACTGCTGATCGGGGATAACGTCTATGGGGAACAGAATGACGATCTGGCGGCTCTGCTCCTCGATCGGTGCCGGAAAGCGGGCATTCGGGTCGCGGTCGCGGAGTCGTGCACCGGAGGGATCGTTGGCCAGCGGATCACCGCGGTTCCGGGTTGCTCCGCGGTATTTGTCGGCGGAGTCATTGCCTATAGCAACGAGCTCAAACGCGACCTCCTTGGCGTGTCGACTGAGCTGCTCGCGCGCCACGGCGCCGTGAGCGCCGAGGTTGCCGAAGCGATGGCACGAGGGGCAATCGATCGGTTTCACGTCGAGGCGGCCGTGTCGGTGACGGGGATTGCGGGCCCGGACGGGGGTACGGAGGAGAAGCCGGTCGGCACCGTCTGGTTCGCCTTCGCGATCGGAGCGCAAATCGAGACCGTTCGAGCCATCCTTCCCGGAACCCGGGAAGAGATTCGGGAGCGTGCCGCTCAGTATGCGTTATACGGCCTCTGGCTTCGCCTGCCAAAGTGACCCAGCATGCGGGCACAAACGTTGCTAATTTTCTCCTATCCACCGCCTCAGGGAGACACAGTAAGTGATTGGTGAAAAGGAGTTTGACGAGAATTCTCCGCTCGAGTCCGCGCCGGACCCCGAGGGTGTGAACGCCGACGATTCGATCGGTATGGCGGGGACCATTGGGCTCCCGATGGAGCCGGTTCAGGAGGCCGTTCGCCGGGCCGAAGGGCAGCTGCGCGATTCCCAGGAGAAGTACCTCAGATTGGCGGCCGAGTACGACAATTTCAGGAAACGGATCGCTCGCGAGCGGGTGGAACTGGCGGACCGTGCCCAAGCAAACGTCGTGATGCGTCTGGTCGATGTCATGGATGACTTGGACCGGTTGGTGGCGACCACTCCTGAAACGAGCGGTCAGGTGCTACACGAAGGCATGGTTTTGGTCGACAAAAAGCTCCGGAAGGAACTCGAGACCCTGGGACTCGAGCGTCTCGATCCGGCGGGGTCCTCCTTCGACCCCAGCCTTCACGAAGCAGTGTCGGTCCTTCCCACGGACGACCCGGCTCAGGATCATTTCGTGAGCGCCACGTTCCAAGCGGGGTACCGCTTCAAGGGGAACCTGGTCCGTCCGGCACGGGTACAAGTCTACTCCACTCAAGGGCACGCCTAAGTGCCAGCACAGGATTTTTATCAAGTGCTGGGTGTGACGGAGAGCGCCACGCCGGAGGAGATCAAGAAGGCCTATCGGCGACTGGCCAAGAAACATCATCCCGATGCCAATCCGAACAACCCGGCCTCATCGGACAAGTTCAAGCAGATCTCCGAGGCGCACTCAGTTTTGTCCGATGCCGACAAACGGAAGAAATACGACCGGATGCGCAAGCTGGGCGCGTTCGATACCTCACCAGGTCGGCGCGGAGGGGGAGGAACGGGGCAACCACGGTCGACGGAGGACGGCGGAGGGTTTTCGGCTGAGGGAGCGGATTTTGGCGACTTCGGCGGGCTCGGCCTCGGGGATATCTTCTCGTCGATCTTCGGCCGGGGTCGGCGGGAGGAGCCGAGAGGCGAGTCCGTCGAGATCAATCTCGAGGTGCCGTTTCGAACGGCGGTCCTGGGTGGGAAGGTTCCGATCACGTTGCCGATCACCGACTCCTGCCCGACCTGCGGTGGGACCGGAGGCGAACCCGGCTCCACCATAAGCACCTGTCCCGAATGCAAGGGGCGTGGGACAATTTCATTTGGACAAGGTGGTTTTGCGGTGAACCGCCCCTGCCCCCAATGTCGAGGTCGCGGCAAGGTTCCGGCGACCAAGTGTCACACATGTGATGGTGTTGGCGAGGTGCAGACCGAGCGTCGGGTGATGATTTCGGTACCCGCCGGCAGCGACAACGGCACGAAGCTTCGTTTGAAGGGTCAGGGCGCTGCGGGCCGGCCCGGGGCTCCAGCCGGAGATCTCCTGGTCACGTTCCAAGTCACGCCGGAACGCTTCTTCCGCCGTGACGGGCTCGATCTGATGTGTGAGATTCCGCTCAACGTCGCTCAGGCAATCTTAGGCACCCGCATGAGCGTTCGGACGATCGATGGGAAAAAAGTGGTTCTGAAAGTACCTCCCGGCACGCAGCCGGGACAGAGATTTCGAATCAAGGGCGAAGGTGTGGAAAAGAACGGGCGGAAGGGCGATCAAATCGTCGCGGTCAAGGTCACGGTTCCAGAGAAACTCACTCCAGAGCAGGAGGCGCTGATTCGGAAGTTCGCCGAAACCACCCCGACGGAGTCTTAATCCGCCCGAAGGGCGCGATGCGCTTGACGCTCCACCTCCCCTACTTGGCCTTCTCCCGGTACCGCTCGACTAAATCGTGGTGGGTGGCGCGTTCGCCCTCCGGCCCCGGCTGGCGCTGGACATAGTCTCCGTCTGGTCGCAGCTCCCAGGCCTGGCGGTCATCGCGCCACATCTGCTCCAACGTATGGAGAATCTCTTGACGGTGGGCCGGCTCCAAGATCGGAGTCGCCGCTTCGATCCGTCGGTCAAGATTGCGTGGCATCCAGTCGGCCGATCCGATGAAGACCTCTTCCTGCCCATCGTTCTTGAAGTACCATGCGCGCGAATGCTCGAGGAATCGCCCGACGATGCTGATGACGCGAATCCGTTCGCTGACGCCGGTGATCCCGGGACGCAGACAACAGATACCCCGTACGATCAGGTCGATGTCGACGCCGGCTTGGGAAGCCTCATAAAGCAGTGCCATGATTTCGGCATCGACAATCGCGTTCATCTTGGCCAGAATCCAGGCTGGGCGCCCCGCCTGGGCATGCCCGATTTCGCGCCGGATCATCGCGACGATGCGGCCGCGCATCTCACCCGGCGCCACGATCAATTTCCGGTATCCGGTCGGCGCGGCGAAGCCAGTCAGGACGTTGAACAAATCTGAGAGGTCGGCCCCTAAGTCCGGGTCATCGGTAAAGAGCCCAAAGTCGGTATAGAGTCGGGCGGTCTTTGGCGCGTAGTTGCCGGTTCCGATATGGACATAGCGCCGCATGGAATCGCCCTCTCGCCGGACCACCAGGATCACCTTCGTGTGGGTTTTGAGCCCGCTCACCCCATAGCTCACGTGGACGCCGGCATCTTCGAAGCGTTGCGCCCATCGGATGTTGCTTTCCTCGTCAAAGCGCGCTTGCAGTTCGATCAACACCGCCACCTGCTTCCCTCGTTCGGCGGCTTGGGTGAGCAGGCGCGCGATGTTGGAATCGCTCCCGGTGCGGTACAGGGTGATTTTGATGGCGAGTACATCGGGGTCTTCGGTTGCCGTTTGAATGAAGCGCTCGACCGAACCGGAGAAGCTTTCGTAGGGATGGTGAACGAGGATATCTCCTTCACGGATCACCTCGAACATGCTCCGGCTGCCCTGAAGCCGGGGCGGGGTCACCGGCGAGAATGCCGGATCCTTGAGGCTCGACTGGTCGATCGCGGCGATCACAAAAAGGTCTGCGGCGTCGAGGAGCCCCGGAACTTCGAAGATGTCCTCGTCGCTGAGGAGGATGCCTTCGGCGCGCTGATCCTCGTTCAGCTCCGCCAGGAGCAATTGCCGCAGGGTCTCTGGGGTCGAAGGTTCCACCTCGAGCCGCACGACCTCAGCGAATCGGCGGTTGCGTACTTCCTCCTGGATGAGGTCCAGCAAGTCATCGGCTTCTTCGGGGTCGATCTCAAGGTCCGTGTTGCGAGTGATTCGGAACGCGTAGCAGCCAAGGATTTCCACGCCGGGAAAGAGCGCTTCGAGATGGGCTCCGATGACACGCTCAAGCGCCATGTAGCGATTCACCCCAGGCAGCGGGACCCAACGGGGCAGAATCTTCGGCACCTTGACTCGCGCGAACCGTTCGTCCCCTCCGTGGCCTCGAAGCACGACCGCGAGCGAGAGACTCAGATTGGAGATGTAGGGGAACGGATGCGCCGGGTCGACCGCGAGCGGAGTGAGCACCGGAAAGACGTTAGCGGTGAAATGCCGTTCCAGATGTTCCCGGTCGGAATCCGACAGATCCTGGTACGAGGTCAGGAGTTGCACATCGCGCGAGGCCAACGCCGGAATCACATCTTCCACGAGACACCGGCCATGCTGCTCTTGGAGATCGCGTACGACGACGGTGATCGCGTGGAGTTGATCTTCCGGGGTCATACCGTCGGCAGTTCGCTCCCCATACCGTGCGGCGACCTGCTGTTTGAGCCCCGCGACCCTGACTTGGAAAAACTCGTCCAAGTTGCTGCTGAAGATCGCGAGGAATTTGACCCGCTCCAGCAGGGGAGTTCGGGGGTCCTGCGCCTCGTGGAGCACCCGGCGGTTGAACTGCAGCCAGGAGATCTCTCGATTGATGTACAACGAGGGATGCCTGAGGTCGTATTTCTGGACTATCGTCGTAGGGTCGGCCATAGGCCCTGAATTTAGCTCCGAAAGCCGAGTTGGGGGCCACTGTCGCCGGGTTGTTACGCGAGCGGTATGTGCCGCTGTTTCCCGAAGGCGTGTCCCGGTGTTAAGGAAATATCTAAATTATTATGGTGCAATAGTTTACAGCCATTTACTTACGCTAGCGAATACTCCGAATTCCAACCGGCTTCCCCCCACGATCGGACCTAGGGGCACGCAGCGGTGACGCTTTGGCTGAGCTCGAGCCTCGGAAAAGCATCGGCCTGGCCAAGGTTCGGGAACGGCCTTGTGGAGGATTCCGGTTCGTAAGCGGAAATGCCGAGTTGCGGCAGATGCCATAATGTGGTAAGCTTGATACACGAACACGTCGGAAGACCAAGGGGATTGGCCTTCATGCCAACCTCTTTTTTGTTGATCCGCATTTGGATCACACCATGATTAGGCAGGATGCATCGTGAGGCATAGCTCACGAACCAGGCGTAGTCGGGACGTACGGCATGCCGCACTCCGATTACACACAACAACAAGGAGTAGGTAATGCGTACAACCGGCACGGTTAAATGGTTCAACGACGCCAAGGGCTTCGGCTTCATCACCCCCGCTGACGGGCAGAAGGATTGCTTCGTTCATCACTCGGCGATCCAGGCTCAGGGCTTCAAGTCCCTGGCCGAAGGCGAGAAGGTGGAGTTCGACATCGTTCAGGGCGCCAAGGGTCCGGCGGCCGAAAACGTCGTCAAGATCAGCTAACCGAGTGGGTAGTCAGGCGCGCTAGCACATAGGCGCTGGCAATCGATGGCCGGTTCACCAAGGTGGACCGGCCATTTCTCGTTTAGTGGAGGGGAGGTAGCAGACTAGGCGCGTCTCGCCCCGTCTTGACGTGGTACGGACAGCACTGCGTTCACAACTCCGATCAGCAGTCCGCCCCAAAAGGCCGGCCAGAATCCGTCAACCCGAAAGCCCAATCCCCATTGCTGCGACAGCCAACCAGTGATGAGGAGCAATAGTCCGCTGATCGCGAACAGCCAGAGGCCGAGCGTAAGCACGATCAGAGGGCACGTTAGAACCGTCAGCAATGGCCGCAGCAAGCCATTGACGAGCCCGAGCACCGCTCCGACGAGGAACAGTTGGGGTAGGTCCCTTGTGAAGTGAAGCCCAGGGACGATTGTGACGGCGAGATACAATGCGCCGGTTGTTATAAGCCACCGGAGAATGAGCCGCCTCATGACGCGCCTTCTTCAATGACGCCCCCGCCCAGCACGCGGCCATCAGAATGATAGAGCACGCCGGATTGCCCGGGGGAGATGGCGCGCACCGGTTCCGCGAGCGCCAGGCGGATGGACTCTCCCGAACTGGCCACGACGGTCGCGGACACGCTCGGAGCCCGATAGCGAATTTGCACCTCACACCGGTCGCCGACCGCGAGGGGCGCGGCAAGCCAGTTCACCTCGTTCAAGTGCACGACGTGGCCTTTCAGGTCCTCGAGCGAGCCCACCACCACCTGGCGATGCTCGGGCCGAATGGCCACCACAAAGAGCGGCTCCGCCCGGCCACCCGGCAATCCTCTTCGTTGACCGATCGTGAACCGGGCATACCCTTGATGCTCGCCGATGATTTCGCCG
This sequence comes from Gemmatimonadota bacterium, assembly GCA_025358055.1. Taxonomy (GTDB): domain Bacteria; phylum Gemmatimonadota; class Gemmatimonadetes; order Gemmatimonadales; family GWC2-71-9; genus JANYKV01. Next base: position 25,392 of record JANYKV010000140.1, on the reverse strand, counting down.
GTGGTCGTCACTAAGGGGCCGGGGGAGAGCGCTGGGGCGTTCGCCGGGAGGTGTTGTTCCAGCACCGACACGTAGTCATCGTTGGGAACGAAGCAGATCTCTACCGATTCTGGTTTGTCGGCAGTGCTGAGCCCGAGCCCGCGGGCATAGTTCCGGGTCGCCTGCTTGGAGAGCTCCCCGACCGGCGTCAGCATTCGAGCAACCACCGCGCGATCGATGCCCCAAAGAAAATAACTTTGATCCTTGTTCCGGTCCCGTCCCCGGTAGAGCGCGCCGTCGCGTGCAACGGCATAGTGGCCCGTGGCGATATTGTCGCAGCCAAGAGCGTCGGCGTGGGCCAGGAGGTCGCGAAATTTGGTGAACGAGTTGCACCGCACGCAGGGAATTGGAGTGCGGCCCCGGCTGTACTCGCTCACGAAATTCTGGATGACGTGAAGACTGAACCGATCTTCCAAGTTCAGAACGTAGTGCGGGATGCCTAATTTGTGGGCGACATCCCGGGCGTCGTTGATCGAGTCGAGCGAGCAGCAGGGCCGATCTGGTACTGAGTCGCCGTAGCAAAACAACTTCATCGTGGCACCGACCACTTCGTGGCCTTGTTCGACCAACAGCGCCGCCGCGACGGAGCTGTCGACGCCACCGGACATAGCGACCAGGATCTTCTTACGCACGGCCCAAAGCGGTGGAGAGTTTGCGAACCTTGGTGACGATGCCCGGGAACGCAACTCCCACCCGGTCGATTTCCTCGGCAGTGGTTTCGTGGCCCAGGCTGAAGCGAAGGCTCCCGAGGGCGAGGTCGCGCGGGACGCCCATGGCCGTCAGCACGTGCGAGGGCTCCACGGCGCCGGTGGAACAGGCGGAGCCACCGGACGCCGCGATGTCCGCGAGGTCCAGGTGCATGAGCAGGGTCTCGCTATCAGCGCCGGGGACTCCGAGGCTCAGTACATGGGGTGCTCGCGGTGCGTCCGCGCCGTGCACGACGATGTCCGGAACGCTTCCCAGGATGAGCGCAGCCAAACGGTCGCGCAGCGTGGTGAGGCGGGCCGCTTCCGCTTCGAGATGTTGCACCGCGATCGTTGCCGCTCGGCCGAAGGCCACCGCCCCCGCGACGTTCTCCGTTCCCGGCCGGATGCCGAACTGTTGTCCGCCGCCGTGAATCATGGCCTCGACGATGTGACGGTCCCGGACGATGAGTGCACCGATGCCTTTCGGCGCTCCGAGTTTGTGGCCGGAGATGGTCACCAACGCGCAGGGATGGTCCCGGAGCACGAAGGGGATTTTGCCGAATGCCTGCACCGCATCCGTGTGAAGGGGGACTTTGGCGTCGGCACAGCGCCGGGCAATCTCTGGGATTGGCTGGACGACACCGACCTCGTTGTTCACCCACATGACCGACACGATCGCCGGGCGCTTCATGAGGGCCTCATCGAGTGCGTCCAGCTCGAGGCGGCCGGCGTGGTTGACGGGAAGAATGATCTCCTCACCGCCGAGATGTTTGACCGCGTGCGCGGCGGCAAGGATCGCTTTGTGCTCGATGGCGGAGACCACCGCGCACATGGCACCTCCGCGGACCCGGGCGGCGAGCGCCGCACCGATGACGGCGTGGTTATCGGCCTCGGTCCCGCCGGACGTGAAAATCACCTGGTTGGGCTCGGTTCCGAGCGCCGCCGCCACCTCCCGCCGGGCCTGCTCCAATCCGGCGCGGGCGGTCCGCCCGAACCGGTGGGCACTCGACGGATTGCCGAAGGCGGTCATGCTCAGATAGGGGAGCATGGCCTCCAGGACTTCCGGTCGGACCGGAGTGGTGGCGGCATGATCGAGGTAGATCGGGTTTGCCATGCTCAGAAAATAGCCGTGGAACCGGGGAGGCGGGAGATCAGCCTTACATACTTTGCACTCCCAGGGTGACCACGTCGTCGACCATCACGGTTTCGTGGGTGAAGAAGGGCTCACCATAGCGGCGGCGGATGAGGGACCCGTAGTGCGAATTTTGGGTCTCGACCAATGCATAAAGATCCTGCCCGGTGGGGAAGATCTCTCCGGCGCTCTCGGCTCCGTCGAACTGACTGGCGTAGCAGCGAATGGCCGCCATTTTGCGAGCGAACTGTTCGCTGATATCGAGGACGAAGGTCGGCTTGATGGCGTCCTCCCGGTAGGCCAGGGCATAGAGAATCTTGAAGGGTCGGTGGGGTGCGCCTTCCGCGGGGTATTTCGCAAGACCCGCGAGGAAACAGGCATCTCGCCCGAGTTCGGACGCGATCCGGTGATCGGGATGTCGGCCAACCGGGTAAGGGAGGATGACCACTCGCGGGGCGAGGTGCCGAATATGCTCCACGACGATCCGTCGACTGCTCTCGTCATTCTGAATGTGGGCGTCCGCCAAGCCGGCGTTCCGCCGTTCGGTGAGGCCAAGCACCTGGGCGGCGTTGCTCGCTTCCGCCGCCCGAAGGTTGGCGCTCCCGCGGGTCCCCGTTTCTCCAGCCGTGAGATCGAGAACGCCGGTGCGGTAACCCCCATCGGCGGCTCGGAGCAGTGCTCCGGCACAGGTCAGCTCCGCGTCGTCTCGGTGAGCAGCGATGGCGAGGAGATCGATAGGCATGGTCCGCCGGGACTATGAAGGGTGGAGGTCGCGTGCTACTCGAAGCGCAGGGCTTCCACCGGGTCCAACTTAGAAGCTCGGCTCGCCGGGTAAAGCCCGAAGAAAATACCGGTCACCGTGGACGCAACGATCGCGGTGACGATGGACCAGAGTGGAATACTTGCCGGCAGGGGGGTGAATCGGTCGACGGCGAAGGCAATGATCCAGCCCATCGCCATCCCGACCAGTCCGCCGAGCAGGGTGAGGGTCGCGGCCTCGACCAGGAACTGGAACATGATTTCGCGTCGGGTGGCGCCGAGGGCTTTGCGTACGCCGATCTCCCGGGTCCGCTCGGTCACGGAGATCATCATGATGGCCACCACCCCGATTCCACCGACCAAGAGGCCGACGCTTGACAGCGCCAACATGACGCCGAAAAAGCCCGCCGTGACGCTGTTGAACACATCGATGAGCTTGTCGCCCGCGATAAGGGAGAAGTTATTGCGCTGGGTGGGCTTGAGCCCTCGAGCGGTCCGCATCGCGACGGTGACCTGATCCATCGCCTCACCCATCGTGGCCGCCTCCGTGGGAATGACCCCGATCCGCATCCAGCCGCGCGAGAACTCGGCCACCTTCACGAATGCGGTGTGGGGCATGAAGAGGACCGGAGGTCCGGCGGAGCCGAATGCCGCGGAGGGGTCCTGGTAGACGCCCACGACGACGAACGGTTGCCCGTTGATGCGAATGGTCGCCCCGATGGGATCGCGTCCGCCGAAGAGGGTCTCACGCGATTTTCGGTTAAGCACGACCACCCGTGAGCTGGCGGCGTATTCGACATGGCTGAAGTTTCGACCCGCCAGGAGCTCGCCGCCGGTGACGTCCATCCAGCTGCCGCTCAACCCGAGGAACGGGACGTCTTCGAGCGTGGTCGTTTCGAAGCTGACCTTCCCGGTAGCGTCCTCGCGAACCATGACGTCCTTGACGGTGGGTAGGCGGCGAATCACATCGGCATCGGCGATCGTGAGTCTGGGATTGCGCTGCCACCAGGGTGCCTCCGATCCGCTCTCTTCGACCTCTACACCCTCCCGGAAATAGCGGAACACGAAAAAGGTCTTGGGTCCGGCCTGCTCGATGATCTTCGACACACTGCGGTTGATCCCGGTGATGACCGCCGCCATCGAGATCACAACCATGACGCCGATTGCGACGCCCAAGATTGTGAGGCCGGCACGGACCTTGTTGGTGCGCACGGAGTCCAGCGCGATCACGGCTCCCTCGAGAAATCGAGCGGCGTTCATCGGGCGCTCCCGCTGGTCACTCGGCCCTCAGGGCGTCGATCGGGTCCAATCGTGAGGCACGACTCGCGGGGTAGATCCCGGCCACCATGCCCACGCTGATGCCGAGCACCACGGCGACGATGATTGACCAAGGGGCCACCGCGGCGGGCAGGGGGCTGACCGCTTTGATGACAAAAGCGAGGCCGATGCCGGTGAGAATGCCAAACAGGGCTCCCACGGACGAGAGGGTCGCGGCCTCCACGACGAACTGAGCGAGGATGTCTCGGCGCTTGGCGCCCAACGCCTTCCGGACGCCGATTTCTCTCGTGCGCTCGCTCACGGCCATCAGCATGATGTTCATGATTACAATGCCGCCCACCACCAGGGAGATCGCGACCAGCCCGGGGAGTGCGAGAAAAAGGATTTGCGAGATCTTCTCCCAGGTCTCGAGTGCCCCTTCGGCGGTTTCGATGTAAAAATCATCCTCGACGGCCGGCCGGAGACCGCGGTGGCTCCGCATGAGCGCCTCGACCTCGTCGATCGCCGGCTTGAGGGAGTTGGGGTCTATGGGCTGAATCATGAATCGCGCGAGCTCGTTCGTGGGGCACATCAGCCGCTTGGCGGCGGAGCTGATCGGGACAATGGCAAATTTGTCCAGCGACATTCCGAACAGCGTCCCTTGGGGTTCCACTACCCCGACCACCCGAAACGGCAAGTCGGCGATGCGGATCTGCTGGCCGAGCGGATCCAATCCCTGGAGGAGTTTGTTGGCGATTTCAGCCCCGATGACCACGACGGGCGCCCCCGCGCGCACCTCCTGGGTGCTGAACGGCCTGCCGTGCAGCAAGGCATATCGCTTGATCTGGAAATAGGGTTCTTCCGTGCCCACGAGGCCAATGGAGGTGGCCAGTTTTCCCCCAAACCGGAGAGAAATGCCACCATCGCACGCTTTCGCGAACAGCGCCGGGGTCTTGACCCTGGTTTGGAGAAAATCGGCATCTTCGGATCGGATGGGGGCGCGCCTTTCCCATTTAAGACGCACGGAACGCGGCGTGGAGAACGACCCATCCTGATGCTTGACGAGATTGAAACTGTTCACCCCGACGATGGCATTGGCGAAGCTGTTACGCATATAGACGTTCATGCCTTGGACGATGGACACGACCGCGATGAGAAAAGTGACGCCGATGAGGACCCCAATCAAGGAAAAAAAGCTCTTGAGCTTTTGGGACCATAAGGTCGTCAGCGCCATGCGGATGGCATCGAGGAGCGGCATGGAGGGAATGTAGGGGGGAGGGCGGGAAGGCGGGAAGGACCGGGGGCCCGGGACCGGGGAGTCATGGACGGGCGATCTGCGTCAGCCTCCTATTCGAAGCGGAGGGCTTCCACCGGATCGAGCCGGGACGCTTTTCCCGCCGGGTAGAGCCCGAAGAAGACTCCCGTGACGGTTGAGGCGATGAGGGCGACCACCACGGACCAAAGCGGAACCGCGGCGGGCACCGGAGTGAAGCTTCGAACCGCCCAGGCGATGAGCCCACCGAGGATCATTCCGACCACCCCGCCCAGCAGGGTCAGAGTGGCCGCCTCGACGAGGAACTGGAACAGGATCTCCCTCCGGGTTGCCCCCAGCGCTTTGCGGACACCGATTTCCCGGGTGCGCTCGGTCACCGAGATCATCATGATGGCGATGACCCCAATTCCGCCCACCATGAGACCGACGCTCGACAGGGCCAGCATGACGACAAAGAATCCGCTCGTGACGCTGTTGAACGTGTCCATCATCTTGTCCTGAGTCACCACCGAGAAATTGTTCTCTTGAGTGGGCTTGAGCCCCCGCTGAATCCGGAGGGCAGTGATGACCTGGTCTTGCGCCTCCGCAACGGTGGCAGAATCGGTCGGCCGGACGATCGCGGTCAGCCAGCCCTTCTCGTAGTCCGCGGTTTTGGCGAATGTGGTGTGGGGCATGATGACGACGGGAGTCTTGCCGGCGCCGAAAAGCCGAGCCGCCTCCATATAGACGCCAAGGACGGTGAAGTGGGCTCCAAAGATTTTGATGTGTTTCCCGACCGCCTCTCGACCGGGGAATAGGTCGTCGGCCAGGACGTCGTTGATGATGGCGACGTTGTCGCCCGCGGAGAATTCGACTTGGGTGAAGCTGCGACCACCGATCAGGGTGCCGCCGGCCACCTTGATCCAGTTTGGTGTGAGGCCGACCACCGCGCATCCTTTGATCTCGCGTCCTTCGAAGGAGACCGGCCCGCCGGTCTCTTCGCGATACCCAATCTCATCCACCGCCGGGAGCTTCCCCAGACGTTCCACTTCCGTGGTCGTGAGCTTGGGATTCTTGCGCCACGGAGACGTTTCGTCGGATCCATCGCTGATGTTGAGGCCGCCGCGGAAAAACCGCATTACCATGAACGTCTTGGGGCCGAGGCTCGATAGCTCCTGCTCCACGCTTCGATTGATGCCGGTGATCATCGATGCCATCGCGATCACGACCATGACACCGATCGCCACGCCGAGGATGGTGAGTGCGGCGCGGATTTTGTTGGCTCGGACAGACTCCAACGCGATTCCTACGCCCTCGAACAATCGGGCGACGGTCATCCCTGGCAGCGCCCGTTTCATTCGGCCCGCAGGGCAGTGATAGGGTCAAGTCGAGACGCTCGGCTCGCCGGGTAGATGCCCGCGCCCATCCCGACGGCAATACCCAAAACCACTCCCACGCCGACGGACCACGGGGCCACCGCGGCGGGGAGCGGTGTGGCGGCCTTAACTGCGAACGCGAGAAGGATCCCGAGCCCGATGCCAAGGGCGGCGCCGACGGTCGACAAGGTCGCGGACTCCACGACGAATTGCGCCAGGATATCCCGGCGCTTTGCGCCCAGCGCTTTGCGAATACCGATCTCTCTGGTCCGTTCGGCAACAGCCATCAACATGATGTTCATGATCACGATGCCGCCGACCACCAAGGAGATGGCGACGAGGCCCGGCAACGCCATGAACAGGATGGCGGCGATCTTGTGCCAGCCTTCCAGGGCGGCCTCCGCGGTTTGGAGGTAAAAGTTGCTGCGTTGCCCGGGCTTGAGTTGACGACGAATCCGCATCATCGCCTCGACCTCGTCCATCGCGGCGACCATGCTGGCGGGGTTGGCGGCCTGAACGTGAAATTCGTCGAGCGTGTTCCAAGCGCAAATGCGTGACCGGACCGGCGCGTTGAACGGCGTCACGGCAAATTTATCCATCGAGATGCCGAAGAGGGTGCCCTGCTTCTCAACCACCCCGACCACGCGGTAGGGCAGTCCCTCGATCAGGAGAGGCTTCCCGATCGGGTCCACTCCTTCGAAGAGTTTTTCGGCCAGGAGATCACCGATCACGACGACGGGGGTGCCGGCCTGCACCTCTTGGGGGGTGAACGGGCGTCCGGAGGCGAGGTCGTAATTCTTGATTTGGAAATACGCCGCGTCCGCGCCGGCGATGTCAATGCCTTTCGCCGATTTGCTGCCGTAGGCCACCCGCAACCGTTCCGAGCAAAACCGAGAGAACAGCGCCGGGGTGTGGAGGCGGGTTTCGATGTAGTCCGCGTCGGCGTAGGTCACGCGAGGCCGCCGTTGCCATTCGCGCCACGTTTCCTCCGGGGTGTCGCCCGTTTGGATGTTCGGCATGCGGCGAAGCTGGAAGGTATTCAGACCGATGAGGCGGTTGGCGAACTTGTCCTCCATGTAGACGTTCATGCCCTGCACGATCGAAACCACCGCGATCAGGAACGTCACTCCGACGAGGACGCCTAGCAGTGAAAAGAAGCTCTTGAGCTTCTGAGTCACAATCGTGCGGAGGGCCATCCGCACCGCCTCGAAGAAATGCATGGCTACGCGGCCGCGCGGTCCGGCTGGAGTCGATCACTCGCGAGCTGTCCGTCGCGGAGTACCACAACCCGATTGGCCCGCGCAGCGATGTCCGCTTCATGGGTGACCAGGATGACGGTCTGTCCCTGTCGATGCAGCTCGCCAAAGACGCGCATGATCTCTTCACTGGTTGCACTGTCCAGATTGCCGGTCGGTTCGTCGGCCAGGAGAATCGAGGGACGGTTTACCAATGCGCGGGCGATCGCCACCCGTTGGCGCTGACCGCCGGACAGCTCGTTCGGACGATGGCCGATCCGGTCTCCCAACCCCACTCGCTGAAGCGCGCTCACGGCGCGCTCCCGCCGCGCTTTGGAACTGACGCCCGCGTAGATGAGCGGAAGCTCGACGTTCTCCAGGGCAGTGGCGCGGGGCAGCAAATTGAACGTTTGGAAAACGAATCCAATTTCTCGGTTCCGCACCCGGGCCAGAGCGTCATCCACCATCCGCGACACTTCCTGCCCATTGAGCCAATACTCGCCAGCGCTCGGTGTATCGAGGCACCCGAGGATGTTCATCATGGTTGACTTGCCCGAACCGGAAGGCCCCATAATCGCGACATACTCATTGCGCTGAATCTGGAGCGTCACACCCCGGAGCGCGTGGACGCGGTCCGCACCCATCACGTACTCACGGGTCAGCTCCCGGATTTGGATGACGAGGTCGCTCATGGGGTTTTCGTCGCTCCCGACTTTGCTTTGTCGCTTTGCGACGGGCGTACGCGGGTGCTGTCCTTCAAGTCGCGGATCGCCTGGTAGGGGCCGGCGACGATGCTATCGCCTTTCTTGAGGCCGTCGAGCAATTCGAAATACTCATCGCCCGCGATACCGACCTTCACGGGACGGAACATCGCGATCCCGTTGTTGACGACGAACACTCCTTCGCGACCCTTCCTCGCACTGGCCGAATCCTTGGCGGTTGCGGTGGTGCCCGGTTTGAGCTCGTTCGGCAGTACCTCATGCTCCCGCACGGTCAGCGAAATGATGGGGATGCTCAAGGCGTCCTTTCGGGTCGCCGTGACGATCCGCGCGGTGGTGCTGAGGTCGGGCCGGATTTCCGCGGGCGGGTTCTGGAGGGTGATTTCCACCTCGAAATCCACCGCGCGGTCGTTCGAGCCGGTTGTGGTCTGACCGGAGGCGAGTTTCGCGGAGTTACTGATCTTCGTCACGCGGCCGACGAAGGTCGAATCAGGAAACGCATCGATCGATGTGGCCACGGAGTCCCCGATCCCCAAGCGGACCACGTCGGTTTCGTTGACCTGCACCTTGGCGAGGATGACCGACAGGTCGGCGATGGTCATCAATCGTCCGGTCTCACGCGAGAACGTGCCGGGCACCGCGACCTCGCCTTGTTCAACACTCAGCCGGACTACGCGGCCGTCGATCGGAGAAACCAAACGGGTTTTGCTGAGGTTGTCTTTGGCTTCCTGCAGCGACGATTTGGATTGCTCCACTTGGGCCGCGGCCGACGTGTAGTTCGCGACCGCCACGTCGTATGCCTGCTGCGATTGCTCCACCGCCTCTTTCGAAATGAGGGAGGAACCGGAGCGACTGAGTTCGAGCGCGCGGTCGAGGGAGCGACGCGCCTGATCTCGATTCGCTTTGGCCTGAAGGAGAGAGGCCTGGCTCGATGCGACCAACGCGTCCGTTCGCGCCACCACCGATTGGTACTGGGCGGGGTCAATCTGGATGAGGAACTGACCCTTCTTCACGATATCGCCTTCCTTCACCGCGATGTGCGTGATCCGGCCGGTGATGTCGGCGCTGATGTCGACCTTGGTTTTGGCCTCGATCTTTCCGCTCGCGGTGACCGCGGAGACGAGGCTTCTGGTCCCGACCGTCTCGAGTCGCACTTCGACAGCGCGGCCCCCGCGTTTGGCGGCCGAAAGGGCGAAAACGACCCCCGCAACACCCACGATGAGAATTGCTGCGAGACTGAGCTTGGTTCGGCGCGACATGGACGGTCCTTTTCTTCCTAACGGAGAGTACGGCCGACAACCGCTTCCAGTGCGGCGAGGGTCTTGTGATAGTCGTAGATCGCGTTCACGTAATCGCCTTCGGCTTGGGCGAGTTTGGCCTGGGCGTCAGAAAGCTCCAACGCGTTGCCACTCCCCAAACGGTAACGATCCTGCGCCAGCCGGAGGGCCCCGCGCGCCGCCTCCCGGGCTCTCAGCTGGACCGCAATGGCCTTGAAGGCGGTTTGGATGCCCAACCAGCGGGACTGGACATCGGTTCGCACTTGAAGCCCCTGGCGCCGAACGTCCTCGGAGGCATTGTCTTCTAACTGATGCGCCTGCGAGACCCGGAGTTCTCGGTTAAAGCCATCAAAGATCGGAAGCGAAATGCTCAGTTGGGCCTGAAACGGTTGCTTGGTGAAGCTGAACGGAAACACGTTGTTCTGATCGAGAATCGATTGACGCACCGCCGGAGCGAGGGCCGTCCCGGCCGACGTGAGCCCCGAAGTGGCGTTGCAGTCCGCGACCAACCCCCCATTGGGTTGGTCCGGGAGCTGGCCAGCCGGAAGCCCCCGAATGATCGAGTTCTGGAAACCGCACCGGGCCGCGCTGCCCTGTGCGCCCCCCAGGGCCGAGGCCAGTAGGAGGTCCGAGTTGGTGAACTGCTGCGTGAAACCGAACCAGTTGGCGTTGAATTGCAGGCTGGGGAAATAGTGTGACTTCGCGCTCCGCACTCCGGCGCTTGCCCCCTGCTCGCGCGCGCGAACCGCCCGCAATGCTGGGTTCAGGTCCGAGGCCTGGGCGAGCAGCTGCTCCAGCTGATACGTGGGCTCCGTGACCGGAAAGGAATCGGCGACCTGGATCTGGTCGACGGGGGCCGGGAGCTGAATGCCGATCCGACGGAAGAGCTCGAGTTTGGCCTCGTTCTCTGTTTGAATGGCACGGAGGAGAGCAACCTCCGCCTGATCTCGGGTGACTTCGGATTGCCGCACGTCCAGCAGGGTGGCCGAACCGACCTGATACCGGGCTTGCGCGAGCGAGAGGTTGTCGGTGTTCCGAATCACGTTCTGGCGCTGCACGTCCGATTGCGCCACGGCCTGCAGTACGGTGAGGAACTGCGTAGACACATCGAAGCGGAGGAGGTTGGTCGCCCCGGTGATGTCGCCCTGCGCAGCTTCAAGAGCGGACTTTTGCTGGCTGATGTTTGCGAGCGTCGCCCCACTCAACGCCCACGACAGATTGACCTGGTAGCTCGACGAATACGACGGAGAGGTCGCCGTGAATCGGGTCCCGTTGAACTGATTCGAGCCGGAACCAGTATACCCGACACCTCCGCCGACGCTTAGTTGCGGAATCAACGCCCCGTTGGCATTACGGACGGACCAATGGGCGGGATCAGCGGCGTTCAGAGCCTGACGATACGTCGGACTGTTCTTCTTGGCCTGCTCGAGCGCTTCGTTGAAGCTGAGCGTGACCGTCGGCGCGGGCCGCGGCATCGGGGTCGGTTGCTGCGCCGCGGCGGGTAGGGGCGCGAGCGAAGCAAAGAGTACGGCGAACCAACGGGTCATGTGACATTTTCCTTATTTGTATAGTGCGACAGAGGGTTCTACGGAGCGAACCCCGAGAAGGTTTCAGCTTGGGACACCCGTATTTTAACACATTGCGGCGCAATCGGTTCTGGGTGGCGGTCCGACCCTGGTCTAGGATACCTTCGAAGGGTGATAACCGTTCGGTCTTGGTGGCTTTTCGCGCTGCTCGCCACGATGGCTGCTGTGGTGGAATGGCTGCTCCAGCCCAGCTGGACCGCCGCGCTCATCGCCTTGCTTTTCGGCGCGATTGCCGCGGTGACCCTCTGGCGGAAACGCTCGCCAACGACGCACCTTCTGGCGGCCAGCCTCGTGTTGCTCATGGCCGCGTTGCTGCGCGCCGAATACCGAATCGATCGTATCGGACGTCACTGGGATGCCGACCGGGAGGACTTGGTTGCGGCGGCCTACGGGCGCCTGGCCGGCGACCTCCACGACGCCCTCCAAAACATCGTTGCGTTGGCTCGCAGTGGGGCCGAGGCCGCCGACCTCCTGCCGGAGGAGCTTTTTGCTCATCTGGCGTCCCGAGTGCATTCAAACGGGCTCGAGACCGGTATCGCCGTCCTCGAGGCGGATGGAGCCCTCCGGGCATGGGCCGGCCGCCTCCGATTCCGGCCGGAAATTGACGCGGAGGGCGACTCCATTGCGGTCTGGGCCAGCCGGCATGCTACCGTTCTTCTCACCCGCCGCCATCTCGCGAGCGGTCGCGTGCTCGTGGCGATGACTTTGCTCTGGGCGCATCCCGCCGTGGTGGATGCCGATCGGAGTCTCGCCAATCTCTTCCGCGCTCGCACGACCGTCGACCTGCAGGTCTTCACGGCGGGCACCGCACCGAACAATAAAGACATCTTCGACTATATCGAGCCGACAACTTCCGGGCCCCGTCTCATTTTCAGCGTCCTGCCTCGACCACCATCCCAAGGGGAGGCGATGGCGTCAGCGCTGGCCGTGGGCATCCGCCGCGTAGGGTGGCTCGTCCTTGCGACCATTGGGCTGGCGCTCTTGTGCACAACTCGACCGATCCAGCGGTACACTCTCGTGGCCATGGTCATCTGGTTGGTCAGTCGAGGTCCCGCCGCGGAGTCACTGGGTCTCGCCCCTCTATTCTCGAATGCCGTCTTTTTCCAAACATTCCTGGGTCCGCCATCGAGTTCGGCCGGATTGCTGGCCCTCTATAGCGTGGCCGCGATTGTGGTCTCGGTCGCAGTCTGGCGCCTCCTCCTGCCGCGACGATGGTACTGCCTCATCGGTGGCATCGCTCTGGTTCTCGCTGCGCCGTACGTCATGGGGGTCCTCGGGCGGGGCATCACGCTTCCCTCCACCGGGGCGTCGATCGGACTTTGGATTGTCTGGAACGTGGCTCTTTTCCTTTGCACTTCCGCCATTCTCGTGGGGGCCGCTGCGTTACTTCGTGGCTTTGGCCGCCCCGCACCGGGGCGCTGGCGCGTCGCAACGGGCGCGCTTCTCGGGGTCCTTGTCGCGGTGATCGGCATCGAAGTCTGGACCGGTCGATCGGGGTGGCCGTGGTGGTACACCTTCTTGTGGACTCCATCCCTCGTGCTGGTTACGCTGAGCGCTCCTCGACGAGCCACGATTTTGGGGATCGCTATTGTCGCGGGGAGCGCCGCATCCCTGCTCACCTGGCGGGCCGAACTTTTGGGGCGGATCGAAATCGCCCGAGCGGACCTGGCAACGCTCGGCGCGGAACCGAACCCGTTGGCGACCCCCCTGCTCGAACACCTGGGGCAACAGATTGCAGGGAATGCTCCGGAGACCAGCGCGGACCTCTATTCCGCCTGGAAGTTCTCCGCCATCCGCGATCAGGACTATCCCGTGCAATTGGGATTGTGGACTTCCAAAGGAGAACCACTGGCTGACCTTGCCCTCGACGAACTCGACCTCCGGCCTGTACTTGTTGCTCGTTTGGTGAAGGACATGGATTCCACCTCCGACCGCACCATCATTCCCTTGCATCGAAGTCCCGGCCTACACTACCTCCTCTTGCAGCGGGTCGCGGGCGCGGGAACGCCGAAGGTGGTGTCCGTGGCGGTGGGGCCGCGCTCGACATTGGTCGCTCCCGCCCGCCTCGGCCGTTTGCTCGACAACAACGACGCGGCGACCACCCAATACCGACTCTCATTGTCCTCCACCACCCCGGATGCCCCTTCCGGGCCCGCCTTGTGGCGCCGGGAAGGCCGGTCGCTTTCGGTGTACCAGCGGATCGAGTTGACCGAAGGGCCGCGGTTAGTGCATGGTATCATCGATCTCGGTGCCCGCGAGAGTCTTTTCATTCGGGGGGCGCTTCTGCTGATTCTGGACCTGGCCATTCTGGCGCTGTTGTGGGCGCTGGCCGAGTTCGCGGCTGGGGAACCCTTCCGGCTTCCGCCCGGTAGTGCCTTCGCTCGATCCTATCAGGTGCAGCTTTCGCTCACCCTCGGCGTGTTCTTCATTGTGCCGACCGCTGGGTATGCCGCCTGGGAGTTCAATCGGTTGGCCGCCGAGGCGCAACGTGGACGGGACCTGCTGATCGCACAGACGCTGCGGGACGCATTGCCGCCTGGCGCTTCCCTTCACACCGACTCGCCACAACTGATCGAAGAGCTTCGGGCGCTGAGCCGAGGCCTCGACGCAGACCTTGCGGTGTATCGCCGCGGGATTCTCCTCGGGAGTGGCTCCAGCGCGCTCGAGGATCTCGGGTTCTTGAGCCCCGTCATGGATCCGGTGGCTTACCATAAAATTGTCATCGACCTCGACCCGGGAGCGACCACACCCGGACCTTCTCCGGTGTTGGCGGAACGGATCGGCTTCCGGGCGTTCCGCTCCGCCACCGACGATGGCGAGGCGGTGTTGGCTTCACCGCAGGCGGCCCGGGATGTCACGTTGGCGGGGCAGGAACTCGACCTGGCCTTCGCCCTTTTGCTCACCGCGATTGTGGGTATGGTGGCGGCCCTAGTGGGCGCCCGAGCGGCCGCCCGGGCGCTCTCTCGCCCGGTGTCCGATCTGCGCGACGCCGCACTCGCGTTCGGTCAGGATCAGCAGTTGGTTCCGCCGAAAGCGCTGCCGCCGGTGGAATTCGAACCGATGTTCGCGGCCTTTCGTAAGATGGCCGACGACATTCGCGCCAGTCGGGCCGCGACCGAGCGTGCGGCGCGGGTGCTCGCGTGGGGGGAGATGGCGAGTCAAGTCGCGCATGAGGTCAAGAACCCGCTGACGCCGATTCGACTGGGGCTTCAGCATTTGTTACGAGTGTACCGGGACCGACCGGAGCGATTTGCGGGCGCGTTGGAGGAGACCTCGCAACGAATGTTAGGGGAGATCGATCGACTGGACACCATCGCCCGGGCCTTCAGCCGCTACGGCGCTCCCGCCGCGGAAACGCAGCCGCTGGAAGGCGTGGATCTTTCTCGAGAAGCGGAAGAGGTGGCGCAGCTCTATGGGTTATCCTCGGAGAATGCCTGGGTCGGCGTCGAGGTGATGAACCCAATTCGGGTGGCGGCCCGGAAGGATGAGGTGAAGGAGGTGTTGCTCAACCTGCTGGAGAATTCACGCGGGGCCCATGCCTCGCATGTGACGATTCGCTGTGAAGGCGCAGGATTCGAAGTCCGGGACGACGGGTTGGGGATTCCAGCCGATCTGCTCCCGCGCATCTTCGAGCCGCGCTTTTCGACCACGACGAGTGGCTCGGGGCTGGGGCTTCCCATCGTGCGGAGGTTGGTGGAGAGCTGGGGAGGCACGGTGACTGTGGAGAGTAAGGAGGGGTTCGGCACTCGCGTGCGGGTCCAGCTCGAGCGTTTCGCGCCGGGCCCAGCGTCCCCGCGCGACGGACCTTAGAGGTCGGCCGCGTTCCCAGCCAGAGGGACCCAGCGACTGAGGACTTTTTCAAGATCTTCGCGTTGGAACGGCTTGCTGAGGTAGTCGTTCATCTTCGCGGCAAGGCAACGGTCCCGATCGGCGGGCAACGCGCTCGCCGTCATGGCGATGATCGGGATGCTTTGCCGCGCGTCGGTCCGCGCGCGAATCTGGGCCGTGGCTTCGTAACCATCCAAGTCCGGCATTTGACAATCCATGAGAATGGCCGCATAGGCGGTGCGCTCGAGGCACGCGAGCACCTCTCGCCCGGTCGCGGCGACATCGACATCGTACCCAATCTTCTTGAGCATCCAAACGGCAATTTTCTGATTCGCCGGATGATCTTCCGCCAAGAGCACTCGGCCCCGGTTGCTGGTTACCTCCGCGGCGGGGCGGGGCGCGGGTGCGGGCGCGCCCGCTTCAACGGCGATCGGGAACGGGATCGTCACCCGGAAGGTGCTCCCGTGCTCCGGCTTGCTCTCCACACCGATCTTCCCGCCCATGAGCTCCGTCAGTTGCCGACAAATGGCGAGCCCCAATCCGGTGCCGCCATACTTGCGGGTGGTGGAGGCGTCGGCTTGGGTGAATTTCTCAAACACGTGCTGCTGCTTCGATTCGGGGATCCCGATACCGGAATCCTTCACTGCGATGGTGACCTGTGCCATGGTTGGGTGCCCCGGGTCGGTCGCGGCCGTGAGGCCCACCAACACATATCCCTCATGCGTGAATTTGATGGCGTTGTCGACCAGGTTGGTGACGACCTGCCGCACGCGGCTGGGGTCGCCCACCAGCCGCCCCGGCACGGTCGGGCTCCCGCGCAGACTGAGTGAAATGCCGCGCGACTTGGCCTTGGCTGCGAGCAGGTCCACTACGTCCGAGAGAGTGTGATGGAGATCGAACGGAATGGACTCGATGCGCAGCTTTCCCGCCTCCAGTTTCGAGAAGTCGAGGATATCATTGATGATCGTGAGTAGTTCGCGGCCGGAACTCTCGATGGTCTCCGCGAAGTCTCGCTGCTCGCCGTGGAGGTCGGTATCCAACAACATCGCGGTGGTCCCGAGCACGCCGTTCATCGGGGTGCGGATTTCGTGGCTCATGTTGGCGAGAAACTCGCTCTTCGCCGCGTTGGCGGCGTGGGCCGCTTCCTTGGCTTGCCGGAGCTCGTTGGTCCGTTCTTCGATGGCTGCTTCGAGGTTTGCGTTGTAGGCCTGCAGTTCGCGCCACAGTCCCGCCGTCTGAATCGCATTCGCGCTGTTCGTGAGCACGATGGAGATCAGCTTCTGGCAGCCATCCGGCACGAACGGGCGCCGCTCCGCGATGATACCGAGAAACATCCCCACAGTTCCGGAGCGCGTGGTGAGCCCATGGAGCAGAATGCTCCCAGGGAAGTGCGCGGCCGGGACGATGACCGGGTGGTTCCGCTGCAACGCCCACGCGAACACGCCGTCCGAGATTTGGAGGTCGAGTTCCCGCGAGATCGCCCCGGCCACCGTCGGCGGCTGACAATCCTCCAATGGAAAATCGAGCCCGCTCCGGTCGAGTAGGAAGAAGGCCATCGCCTCGAAGTTATAGAGCCGGGCGAGCGCGGACTTCGCGGCGCCGAGGACGGACGCATTGCCATCGTCCTGTTTAAGCCCCGGCTGGGCCGCTCCCACCGTGGCCACAACGTCCAATGCGTCGAGGAGCCAGCGGTTCATGGCCTTGACGGTGTCGCCCGGCGGGTCGCCGGGGCGAGGGGGGCTAGGGGGGGCTGCCGTCGGAATCGAGGTCACGCCGCGTCCTGCTCCCGTCGGCTGCCGAGCACCGCCTCGATCGCGTCGTTGGTCTGGCGCTCGACCTGCTTGAGCAGGGTGGGAAGGGCGGTCAGCGAGATGCCCAGGAGCTCCCAAGTATCTGGTTCGAAGTCCGGGACGAGATGCTCGCCGCTCGAGCCGAGTTCCAGCGCATTGACAATGACATCCGCGACGTGGACGACAGCCGTTTCGACGCGGCCGCGGGAGGCGAGCTTGGGGGAGTGGTGCCATGCCACAGCCTCCGATAACGTCGGGGGCAACTTCCAATGGTCCAGTAAGGCGTTGCCGACCATGCCATGATGGAACCCAAGAGCCCGAATCTCCGCTTTGTAGAGTAGTTCTCCGGTCTTGCGGCAAGATTCGAGGGTTTCCGACGCGATTTCGGGGACGCGGAGGTAAATGATGGGCCGGCCAATGTCATGCAGCATCCCGGCGACAAAAAATCGTTCGACATTGGGCTCGCGCCGCTGCGCCGCGAGCAAACGGGCCGCCACCCCGCAGGCAATGCTGTGCCGCCAGAAGGAGTCCATGTCGACGAGTTTGGCCGGCAGGTTCTCGAAGAGGCGGAGGAACGACGTGCCCAACGCGAGGTCGTGCAGTTGCACCATCCCGACGATGCTAATCGCCTGGGTGACCGTTTCGATCCGAGCCGGGAAACCGTACAACGGACTATTGACCAGGCGGAGCAGTCTTGCGGTTAGGCCGGGATCCTCGCCGATCACTTTGCCGACATCCGACGCGGAGCTCAGCGGGTGATCCATGACCTCGCGGAGCCGCTGATAGATCGACTTGACGGAGGCGACATCCACCGATCCACGAACGAGATCTTCCGGGCGACGGGGCATGATGTCCTATTTCTCTTTCCGCACCGCGGCGAGTGTGCAGTGCCGGATGATCGTGGCGATGAAGGGGTGGGCCAGAGTGGTGTGACGGAATCGAGGTAAGAGCTTGGCTTCCGCCGCCTGAAGAATGGCAGGATCGAGGACATCGGCCCCCCCCTCACCACGATCGTCGCCCTGGATCTCCGCCTCCGCGACGCCCCACATCTGGCAGTACCGGAGATGCTTTTCCGTGAGTGCCGTGCCGCTCGGCAAGAGGAGGCGGCCGACACCATCGGTCAGGTCAGCCGTGAGAATCATTTCGGGACGCAGATCTTCGAGACTCACCCGCATGCGTATCCTCGGCCGTATGGTCGTTGAGTCGGGCCCCGCCGCCGGGCGGGTGCATGTTCCTGGATCGTATCGGCTGATGAGGCAAGAACTTGAACGATGTATCTTTGGAACTGGCCTTCCCGAGGAGAACAGGAATTCGAGATGCCATTCCGATACGAGCGAGCGTACTATCGGCTGCAGTATCCGATAAAGGCCCGTCCCGTCTTCACCGTCGACGGGACAGAGCACGTTGTGCTTGACCTCTCCGAGGAGGGGTTACGGTTCCTCGCCGCGGACGGGGTAGTCCTCGCGCTGCAGCAGGAAGTGAAGGGGATCGTTGACCTTCGGGCCAGCGGGCCAGTGGAGGTCGCCGGCCGGGTGGTCCGTCTCGAGGGCCACGCCGTTGCGGTGAAGCTCGAACAGGGGGTGCCGTTAAGTCTCATCTTGGAGGAACAACGTTTTTTGCATCAGCGTTTTAAGGGTTGGGCGTAAGAACGGCCCAGCTCCTGCACATGAATTGGTGACCACGAGTTGAACAGCTGTCTCGCCCTGGCTGGGGGGTCACCATGAACGTCGATCCCATTCCCAAGAACCTGATCGCAGTCCATGACCTCCTTACCGAAACCCTTGCGGTGGCCGAAGATAGCGGCCACGGCTTCAGCCACGGGCTGGCCCTGTTTCCCCGGATCGGGCGGTTCGACGCCCCGGTTTTTGGGGTAGTCACCCGTGGCGGTGAGTCCACAACACTGACATATCGTCTGCTACAATCCCTGGCGGAAATACCGGTATTCATCTCCGGGCGGGTTCCGGCCACTATTCGTGACGGAATGGCGTTCGGTCCCCCACGGGCGACCCCCGCGGCCCTGATGGATCAACCCGTCCTACACATCATGCTCACGACGTGTATCGGGTCCACGCGCGAGGACATGGACCGGACCATGTCGCTCGAATCGACCGTGTTCGCCGGCGATCTCAAAGCCCCGATCATTCTGCTCACCGAAGGACGCCCGGACGGGTGGCCGCGCTGAAGTAGGTAGGTCCGCATCACCCGATCTTCTTCGAAGTGCTATACTCTCCTCCGCGGTCACATTTATGTCCTCGCGTCATCCACTCACCTGCGGTTTGAGGGAGTTCCGCCGATGGCCTCGCGCATCGTCCGACCGATTGTCTTGGTGTCCCTCGTGGTCGTGGGGGCCGCGGTTACGGCGGTTGCTCAGGAGCCCGCCTATGATCTGGTGATCCGGCACGGCCGGGTGCTGGACGGCCATGGCAACCCGTGGATTCTGGCCGACGTCGGCGTCCGGGCGGGGCGCATCGTGAAGATCGGGCGGATCACCGGTCCGGCGACGCGCGAAATCGATGCGACCGGGAGGTATGTGTCGCCCGGCTGGATTGACATGATGGATCAGTCCGGTGCCGTCCTCCCGAAGAACGGGCTCGCGGAGAACAAGGTGCGGGAGGGCGTCACCTCGGCCATCGGCGGCGAAGGCGGAACACCGGTGCCCGCGGGACAAGTGGCCGAGTACTTCCGCGGCCTCGAACAGACGGGCATCAGCATCAATTTCGGGACCTACTTTAGTGAGACGCAGGCGCGGGTGGCGGTGGTCGGTCGGGACGCGCGGGCTCCAACCGCTGAGGAGCTGGAGCGCATGCAGGCGATCCTCGACACCGCGATGCGTGCGGGCGCGATGGGGATGACGACGGCACTCATCTACCCGCCGAGCAGTTACTCGACAACGAACGAGCTGGTCGAAATGGCGAAGGTTGCCGCGCGATACGGGGGACACTACGCGAGCCACATCCGGGGCGAAGGCAAAGAGCTGCTGACGGCGATTGATGAAGCGATCTCGATTGGCGAGCAGGCGGGCATGCCGGTGGAGATCTTTCATCTCAAGGCGGCCTATCAACCGGGATGGGGCACGCTCATGCGGGCGGCGGGAGCTCATATCGAGGCAGCGCGAGCGCGGGGTGTCGACGTCGCGGCCGATCTGTATCCATACACAGCCGGCGGGACTGGCCTTGAAGCGACCATCCCGAGTTGGGCCTTCGACGGAGGGCTCGATTCTCTTCGGGCGCGATTGAATGATCCTAAAATTCGGGCTCGGCTGAAGCGGGAAACCAAGACCGGTTCTCCGGGTTGGTGGAACATCATCGAGGCCGCGGGCGGCTGGCGCGGCGTGGTCCTCGGGAATGCGCGAAATCCCGACAACGCCAAGTGGGAAGGAAAGTCGCTGAGCGTGATTGCCCGCGCGCTGCACAAGGATCCACGAGATGCCGCCTGGGACCTAGTGCTAGAGGGTCAGGGCCGGGTGGTCGCGATCTATCACATGATGAGCGAAGGTGACATCAAGACCGCGCTTCGTTTTCCGTGGACGAGCATCGGAAGCGATGCGGGCGCGGCGCTCCAAGCCGGCGCCCTCGATCAAACCGGATTGCCGCATCCCCGTAGTTACGGAACCTTCCCGAGAATCATCGCGAAGTACGTGCGCGACGAAAAAGTGCTCACGCTGACGGATGCGATTCGGAAGATGACGTCGTGGCCGGCGACGCGGATGCGGATCGCCGAACGCGGCTCAATTCAGGTCGGTTACTGGGCGGATATCACCATTTTCGACTACGATCACATCCAGGATCTTTCGACCTACGAGAAGCCATTCGAGTATCCGGCGGGCATCGACTACGTCATTGTGAACGGCCAGATCGTGGTCGACCACGGCACCCATACGGGGGCGCGAGCAGGGAAGGTGATATACGGGCCTGGGCTCGCAGCGCCCTAACCAAGGCAGGGAAGGCTCGGCACAAACTGTTGTAGCGTGCCGGGGCTCGGCCGCAGTGTCCCTCCGGGCGCTCGGCTTTGTGGTGTAGGTGGAAACGGAGCGAGGGCCAGCTACGCACGCGCCCTCCGGAACTCCTGCGGCCTCGCCCCTCTGCAGTCACCTTGTGCGGCGCTTCCCTAGGCGGTTTCCGGCATCCTGGTGGCGGCTTTCATCTCCCGACAAAAGGATCGGATCTCGGCCAACAAGCGAGGACGATCACCTAAGTGCTCCGCGATTCGGCCTACGATGGCTGATCCCGAGATGACACCGGCAGCCCCCATCCGAATTCCTTCGCGCACGTGCTCGGGTTGGGAGATGCCGAATCCCAAGACTGCCGGCGGAGCACCGAGGTCGTGAAGAGTAGCGACCAGCCGGGAGCGGTCACCCCGAAGCCGTTCATCCACGCCGGTCACCCCTTCGCGCGTCACCACATACGTGTAGCCTTGGGATGCTCGAGCGATCGCGGCCAGTCGATGGTCGTCCGCATTGGGTGGAGCGATGAAGAC
Organism: Gemmatimonadota bacterium; assembly: GCA_025358055.1. Classification (GTDB taxonomy): domain Bacteria; phylum Gemmatimonadota; class Gemmatimonadetes; order Gemmatimonadales; family GWC2-71-9; genus JANYKV01. The sequence goes on along the minus strand of JANYKV010000140.1, from coordinate 3,980 downwards.
TGGGGCAATACCTGCCTTTGCCGCGGCGGCGACGAACGGGGCGGACTCCTCCACCGGTAGGTCGGCGACCAACACGGAATCCACTCCGGCGCGTGCAGCGGCCTGATAGAAAGCTGCAGCAGAGTGGTGAACTACGAGATTCGCATACACGAGGAGACCGATCGGGAGGTTCGGATGTTCCGCGCGGATCGTGGCGATGATGGACCAGCAGTCGGCGGACCGGGTGCCGGCGGCGAGCGCACGCACGCCCGCGGCTTGAATGACTGGTCCGTCCGCGATCGGATCGGAGAAGGGCAATCCCAGCTCCAGCGCATCCGCGCCCGCGGCGATCAGGGTGCGGAGAATGTCGAGGCCGGTGGCGGCGTCCGGGTCGCCCAGCATGACGAACGGAATGAACGCTACCTCGTGCACCTGGCGGAGCCGGTCGAACATCGATGCATAGCGATTCATGCGAGCAACCTCGATGCCGTTTCCAAGTCTTTGTCGCCCCGGCCGGAGAGATTGACGAGGATGTGAGTCGCTCGCTCACTTCGACGAGCGATCCGTAAGGCCTCGGCGAGCGCGTGGGCCGATTCGAGCGCTGGGATGATCCCCTCTTGCCGGGACAGGTCCGCGAACGCGGCCAGGGCGTCGTGGTCCGTGCATACCACGTAGGTCACCCGGCCGGTCTCGGCTAGGTGTGCGTGTTCGGGGCCCACGGCGGGATAGTCGAGTCCCGCCGAGACCGAATGGGTTTCGCTGACCTGCCCTTCGTCGTCCTGCAACACCAGGGTGTCCGCGCCGTGGAGGATCCCGCGACGGCCGAGCTGAATGGTGGCCCCATGGCGTCCGGTTTCCAGGCCTTCGCCGGCCGCCTCCACTCCGACCAGGGCCACGGTCGGATCCGTGAGAAAATCCGCGAACATGCCGATGGCGTTGGAGCCGCCGCCGACACTGGCCACGACGACATCGGGCAGGACATGCCGGCGCGACAGAAACTGGGCTCGGGCCTCCTGGCCGATGATGCGCTGGAACTCACGCACCATGAGGGGAAACGGGTGCGGACCCGCGACGGTCCCGAGGGCGTAGTGCGTCGTTTCGTAGGAGGCGCTCCAATCGCGCATGGCTTCGTTGATGGCATCCTTCAGGGTTTGCCCGCCGCTCGTCACCGGGACGACTTCAGCTCCCATTAGCTGCATGCGGAACACATTGGGCTTTTGCCGCTCCATATCCTTCGCGCCCATGTAAATCCGGGTCTCGAAACCAAGGACCGCACCCGTGATGGCAGTCGCCACGCCGTGCTGTCCGGCGCCGGTTTCCGCGATCAATCGCCGTTTACCCAACCGCTGGGCAAGCAATCCTTGTCCGAGGGCCTGATTTGTCTTGTGGGCACCGCCATGCAACAGATCTTCACGCTTGAGCCAAATGACGCAGCCGGTGTCCGCGCCGAAATTGCGGCAGCGATACAGAGGCGTGGGGCGTCCGGCATAGTGTTCCAGAAGATCGCGCAGGGCAGCCACGAAGGCCGGATCTTCGCGGGCGGCCACAAAGCCGGCCTCGAGTTCCTCGAGCGCGGGCACGAGGATTTCCGGAACGTACATGCCGCCGAACGTGCCGAATCTGGTGGGGAGCTTCATTGCGCCTGCTCCTGGTCACGCGCAGTGCCGCGCCTGACGTTCAAGAATGTTTTGAGCTTCGTGGGGTCCTTCTTTCCCGGCGACGACTCGACCCCGCTATTGACGTCCAGCGCGTACGCACCCAGTCTGTCCGCTGCCGCGACATTCACCGGGGTGAGCCCGCCGGACACCACCACCTCGCCGCGCTCCGGGTAATTGTCCAACAAACGCCAGTCCCAGGCCGAGCCCGTCCCCCCTCGAGCCGAGGCGCGATACGTATCGAGGAGAAACCGATCGGCTCCCACGCGTTTACGGGTGGGGAGTGCGTTCTCGATGCGAACAGATTCCCAGATTTCGCAGTCGCTGGGCGCCAGTGTTCTCAGTTCGGCGAAGTACGCGGCGTCCTCTTCGCCATGCAGCTGCACCGCCGTGAAGCGGCTGCGCACCGCGAGGCGTGCGATGTCGTCCGGTGGCGCGTTGACGAACACCCCGACCCACGCGAGATCCGCGCCGGCTTGAATCTCGGGGACGCGGGCGGGATGGACCATGCGGGGTGATTCCGGCGCGAAAATGAGGCCGCCATGAGTGGCGCCGAGGGCTGCCGCGATGGCCGCATCTTCGGGGGTCGTGAGACCGCAGACCTTCGTGCGCCCAAAGATCAGTGATCGCGCGGCGAGGGACAGGTTGGGCTCCCGCATGAGCGAAGTACCCACCAAGAACGCGTCGACCATGGGGCGGAGCGACACCACATCTGCGTGCGTCCGAATTCCCGACTCAGACACGACGATCCGATTCGATGGGACCGCCGGGGCGAGGCGGCGGGTGGTGTTCAAGTCCACCTGCAGAGTTCGGAGGTCGCGGTTGTTGATGCCGATGATCTTGGCGTCGAGGGCCACGGCTCGGCCCAGTTCAGCGGCGGTGTGGATCTCGGTCAGGATATCGAGGGCCAGTTCGTGGGCCACCCGGGCGCAGCGGCGGTAGGTCTGATCATCCAGGACCGACAGCATCAGGAGAATCGCGTCGGCTCCATGCGAGCGCGCTTCGTAGACCTGATAGTCATCGAGAATGAAGTCTTTGCAAAGCACCGGGACAGTCACCCGCGAACGGATTTCGCGCAGGTCGGCAAACGAGCCTCCGAAAAAGACGTCATCGGTGAGAACCGAAATCGCGTCGGCCAACGTGCCGTAGGCGCCTGCCACCTCACCGAGATCGAGGTCCGGGCGGATGGTTCCTTCGGAGGGCGACCCCCGTTTGCATTCGAGAATGAATCCGGTGCGCGGTCGCCGGAGCGCCTCCTCCAAGCTCCGGTCGGACCGGGTGAGACCGGAGCGCCAGCGGTCGAGAGGCTGCCGCCCCTGTCGTTCGGCCACGGCGTGGCGTTTGTGTTCGAGAATTTGTTCAAGCGCCATGGGACAGCCTCACGAGGAGTCGGAGCCGCTCGGCTGGCCGGCCTGATGCCAGCGCTTCGTGGGCCTCGCGAACCCCGTCCGCGAGAGTCGGCGAGTGTCCGACAAGCCAGGCCAGCGCGGCAACGTTCAGGGCGATCGCATCCGCGGGAGGTCCGGTGCGCCGGCCTTCGAGAGTCTCGAGCAACCAGGCTGCGTTTTCTTCCGGACCTCCTCCCCGGAGGGCGGTGATGGGCGCCGCTGCGACACCAGCGTCGCCGGCGAGAATGGTGTGCTCGCGCAGAGCCCCATCCCGCCATTCCACTGCGTGGGTGGGGCCGTGGAGGGCCAATTCGTCGAGCCCGGACCCATGGACGACCAAGGCTCGTTCGCAACCGAGCAAGCCAAGAGTTCGCGCCAGCGGCTCGCACCATCGCGCATCGTAGACGCCCATGACCTGCCATGCGGGGCGGGCGGGGTTGGCCAAGGGCCCCAGCAGGTTGAACAACGTCCGGGTGCCCAGCGTGCGCCTGACGGGCATGGCGTGGCGAACGCCGGGGTGGTACTGGGGGGCGAACAGAAAGCACACCCCGGCTTCGTCCAAGCATCGCCGGGCGACATCCGGCGCGGGATCGAGCCGGACTCCGAGCGCCTCCAACACATCCGCGGACCCCGAGCGGGAAGAGACCGAACGGTTGCCGTGCTTAGCGATGGGAATGCCCATCTCCGCGGCGACGAAGGCCGCCGCGGTGGAAATGTTGAGCGAGCGCGACCCGTCTCCCCCGGTTCCGCACGTATCGGCATAGCGATAGGACGGCCGCGGGAAGGGCAGGGCGGTATCGCGGAGCGCCTGGGCGGCCCCGGTGAGTTCCTCGATGGTTTCGCCGCGCGTCTTGAGCGCCGCCAGAAGGGCCGCGACCTCTACGTCGGCATACTGTCCTTGGACTACCCCTTGGAAGATCGTCTGACTCTCGGTGCGATTCAGGCTGCGGTGGCTCAG
>JANYKV010000139.1 GCA_025358055.1 Gemmatimonadota bacterium | reverse complement strand
TCCTTGAAGGCGAGCCGCATGTTGCGCGTCCGATAGAGGTCTGCCGTGATGTAACTCTCACGAACGGAAGTATCGTACGCCGAGAGGGCCGAGGACGACGTATCGCCCTTTTTCAGGGCGGCAAATGCGGCCCGGGCGGCGAACATCCCCGACTGCATCGCGTAGTGAATTCCCTTGAGAGACGGCACGTCGACAAAGCCAGCGGTGTCTCCGACCATCATGAATCCATCCCCGGAGTGCCGAGATCCCAGGGCGTAGTACCCGCCCTCCGGAATGGTTTTCGCGCCCCACTCGAGGCATTGCCCACCTTTTAAGTACTGGCGGAACAGGGGATGCGTCTTCATTTGCTGCATCAGCACATGGGCGTCCAAGTTCGAGTCTCGGTAATCGAGCCCGACCACCAACCCCAGGGCGATCTGGTTTTCGCCCAGGGGATACATGAAAGTGCCACCGAAAGCATCGAGGGGCAGCGGCCACCCCAGGGTATGAATGACACGATCCAACGGCACATTGCTTTCCCACACTTCTTTGACCCCCAGCGCAAAGAGTTGCGGATTCGGGCTGGTGATTTTCTGCCATTCCCGATACGCTTGGCCGAGCGTGCCCCGCGTTCCCTCCGAAAGAACGGTGATTTTCGCAGTGACGTCGGTTGGCTCGGAGTATCCGCTTCCCGGTTGGCTCTCACGATCGAGCCCCGAGGCGGTGGTGCGCACTCCGCGAACTCGCTGGCCTTCCACCAAGAGGCCGTCGGCTGGAAATCCGGCGAAAATATTTACCCCGAGCTCTTCCGCCTTGGTACCAAGCCAACGCACGACCTCGCAAATAGACGCCGCGTAGTATCCGTTATTGTGCATCGTCGGCGGGGTGGGTGTCCTGATCGCCCGGTTTCCAGTCAGGAAATACACGGCCTCACGTTCCACTCGCTGCCTGAGGGGGAGTTCTTCGATCGGAATCTCAGGAAAGAGCTCGAGGAGGGCGCGTGGGTTGATGACCGCTCCGGAGAGATTGTGTTCTCCAACACTCCCAGCCTTTTCAAGCACGGCGATATTCACTTCTCCCAGCCCACCGCCCGTCTCCTGATCCCGTTTGACAAGACGCGCCAACTCGATGGCACCAGCCAAGCCGGCCGGACCAGCGCCCACAAACAGTACATCCATCTCGATTGCCTCGGCGCTGGGGGACGTGGAGAGAATGAGCCGATCGAGGGGGAGACTGCGTTGATGGCGGATGGGGAGTATTGCGGACACACCACACTCCGGGAAGTCAGAGGAGTCGTGAACAGGCGTCGGAATATAAGAGGAGGGAGCCGGAGGGTCGACCTGCGCGGAGCCGATCAAGAAGGCTGTGAATTACTGTTCGGCCCGTACTTTCTTGACGGCCTCGGTCAATCGTGGGACGATTTCAAACAGGTCACCCACAATTCCGTAGTCGGCCACCTTGAAGATGGGGGCGTCTTTGTCTTTGTTGATCGCGACGATCACCTTGGAAGTCCGCATTCCCGCGAGGTGCTGAATGGCGCCACTGATACCGACCGCGATGTACAAACCTGGGGCCACCGTCTTCCCGGTCTGACCCACCTGGGCCCCATGTTCACGCCAGCCGGCGTCCACCACGGCCCTGCTCGCTCCGACCGCCGCATTCCCGAAGGCTTGCGCCAGATCCTCGATCAGTTTGAAATTGGCCGGCTCCTTGAGACCGCGGCCACCAGAAACCACAATCGACGCCTCCGTTACGTCTAAAGCAGCCTGAGCGGGAGCCTTGATCTCCTTGACGGTCACCCGAGCGGTGAATGGAGGAACCGCCAGGTCTGCGACCGTTCCCGGCTTCCCGAACGAGCCGGCTGCGAACGTATTCGGCCGCACCGACAAGATTGCCGGTTTGCCGCTCAGCACTACACGCTGCAACGCCTTGCCCGCGTAGACCGGACGCGTCGCAGAGATGCCGCCACCTTCGACTCCCATCGCCGTGACGTCCGTGGCACAGGCCACGCCCATTCGCGCCGCAATCCGGGGGGCGAGATCTCGGCCGGTAGCGGTCGCGGCGAGAACGAGCACGGCGTAGCTTTTTCCTGCCTCCGCCAACGTCGCGGCGTATCCGTCCGGGTTGTACAGGGCAAAGTCGCCCCGCTTCGCAACCAACACTCGATCGGCCCCGGCCGGGCCGAGGGCCGCCACACCATCCAACGTGTCGCCGCCGAGGACCGCCGCGTCCACGGTAGTCCCTCCCCCCATAGCGTCGGCAAGCGCACGGGCCGCGGCGAGCACTTCGTGCGAGACTTTTCGGATCGCACCGCTTCGCTGTTCCAACACCGCAAGAATGGCTGTCATGGGATCACAAAACCTTGGCTTCGGTGCGAAGGAGGCTCACCAGGGCGGGGACCGCATCGGGTCCTTCACCGACGATCCTGCCGGCGAGTCGTTCCGGCGGAAGGGTGAGGGAGCTGACCATCAGAGTTCCGACCCCGACGTGGACGGGCCTGACCTCGAGCGGTTTTTTCTTGGCTGCCATGATTCCTTTGAGCGACGGAAGGCGCGGCGTGTTGAGCCCTTTGTCGATCGTCAGCACCGCAGGCATGCTGCAAGTGCACACTTCGATACCACCCTCGATCTCCCGCTCCGCCTCGATCGCGCCATTCGCGAGGGTGAGATGGGCGACCGTTGTGATGCAGGGCACGCCGAGCAGCTCCGCGGTCATCGGTCCCACCTGCATGTTGTAGTCGTCAACGGCAAGTTTCCCGAACAGGACCAAGTCGAACCCACCGCCTTTGAGCTCAGCCGCAAAAGTCTTCGCCACCTCGAAACCATCGGCCGATCCGGCGCCCTGCAGCAGGACACCCCGATCAATCCCCATGGCGAGTGCGGTGCGAATCGTTTCTTGCGAGGAGTCGCCGCCCAAGCTATAGACGACCGTCTCCCCCGCTCCCGCCCGCTCCTTCAGCGCAATTGCTTCTTCGAGGGCGTACTCGTCGTACGGATTGGGCACGAATTTGACGCCGTTCTCGTCAATCGACTTTCCATCGCTTCCGATGACGATCTTGGTCGTCGTGTCCGGAACCCGTTTGAGACAAACCGCGACTTTCAAGCGAACTCCTTGCCTGCGAAGTGTACCTGGTAGTAGTGCGTTGGCGTCGCGGATGGTACGGCGCTAGAACGCGCTAAGGCCCGTAATCTCCTGCCCCAGAATCAGCGCGTGCATGTCGTGGGTTCCCTCGTAGGTGTAGACCGATTCGAGGTTCGCCATGTGACGCATGGAGTGATACTCCACGAGAATTCCGTTGGCACCGAGGAGGCGCCGCGCCTCGCGGGCGCACTCGGTGGCCATGTTGACATTATTCCGTTTCGCGAGCGACACCTGGCTGGGTGTCATTGTCTTGGCATCCTTGAGCCGGCCCAACTGTAAAGTGAGAAGCTGCGCCTTGGTGATCTCGGTCAACATATCAGCGAGGCGCACTTGTTGAATTTGGGTCTGCCCAATCGGTTTGCCGAACATCACGCGGCTCTTGGCGTACGAGGCGGCTTCATCATAGCACGCCATGGCCGCTCCGATCGCGCCCCAGGAGATTCCATAGCGAGCCTGCGTGAGACAGTTCAGCGGGCTCTTGAGTCCACCCGATTTCGGGAGGATGGCATCCTTGGGCAGATGCACATCCTCGAGATGAATTTCACTGGTGTCTGAGGCGCGAAGGGAAAGCTTGCCCTTCTGATCCTTGGCCGTGTAGCCCTTGGTGCTGGTCGGGACGATGAAGCCCCGAATGGATTTCGAGTCGCTCAATTCGCCTGTTTTTGCCCAAATGACCGCGACGGTGGCCTGCGAGCCATTCGTGATCCACATTTTGGTGCCGTTGAGAACCCATCCATCTTTGGTCTCGCGGGCCGTCGTAATCATCCCACCGGGATTCGACCCGTAGTCGGGCTCAGTGAGGCCGAAGCAACCGATCTCTTGGCCAGAGGCAAGCCGGGGTAACCAATACGTCTTTTGCGCGTCGGAGCCAAACGCAAAGATCGGGTACATCACCAATCCACCTTGCACCGACGCGAAGGAGCGGATTCCGCTGTCACCCCGCTCCAGTTCCTGCATGATGAGCCCGTACGCGACATTGTTGAGCCCCGCGCACCCATACTCCTCAGGTAAATTGGCCCCGAACAAGCCGAGCTCGGCCATCCCCGGAATAAGCTGCTTGGGAAATTTGCCTTCGATATAGCATTCGCCGATCACCGGCATGAGATGCTCGTCGACCCACGACCGAACCGTGTCTCGAACGGCACGTTCATCTTCGCTCAAGAGGGAATCGATGTTATAGAAATCGACTCCCGAAAACTTCGACGTTGCCGTGGCCGTTGCCATGAAATTCCCCTAGGGTGCATGTCGCAAGAAGCCTGGAAACATAACCGGTTCCGTAGGCCGGCGGAACGGAGCAAAGGTACGAGCTAAGTCTAAGGAAGCAAATGATCTAGCTGCTCCGCCCAGATCCATCAAGTAACCGGTGGATTCGCGCCGCTCGCGCCTCGATCCCCACCTCGCTGGCTTTCCGCCGAAACTCAGGTCCGTGGTCGACCGGACGGCCGGTCTCCGCCTGCCATTGGTGCACCATTTCATGCAGCAGCGTCAACTCGACCTCTCTCCACCCATCGCGGCGCAGGTGTCGCACCCCGATAACGATCTCCGTCACTCGGTTGCTCCTGCGTTCCAGCCGCAGTTCACCCAAGCGACGCCGCATGCGCAATGAGAGTGCGATACGAATCGACTGCAGCTGCCCCTCGAAATGCCGGGCGTTGAGCACCCCGTGCATTGCCTGGAGTCGTTCGAGGACGGGCCGGTCACTTTCTCGGTCCGACCGCGCACGCCCGGCCGGTGTGGGCACGAAGTCATGGACGGGGAACTCGAGAAACGGTCGGGCATCCACTCGCCCGCGGCGCTTGCCGCCTTTGGCATACTGGATCAGTGCCTGGAGCACCCCGTCTGGGGCGTAGGCAAATCCCCGGTGCACCCGCGCACCCGTTCGGGGGTGCACGCTGATCAGCACCGTGCGATTCGATTGCAAGGTGAGCCGCAGGTGAGGAGGCCAACCGAGATGTCGTAGGCGATTGGGTAGATCGACATCCGGATCACGCTCGATGGGGAATTCGAGTTGGACCGGCACCAAGTCAGCGCGACGGGCGTCCGGCATGCACCAAACCTTCGGAGGACGGGTCGGATCGTGAGATTGCGCCACCCAAGGAAGCAACCCGCCACCGCGCAAACCGATGGAGGTGGGACGCGACAAACTCGCCCCGAGGCGCGTCCCACCTCATTTGGCGGATACTGATGGAGTTGGGATCGACGGTGATAAGGTGAAACGCGGAAGGACGACCCCCTCTGGTTCGGGCACAGTGGGTCCCGCTCGTGCTAACGACGACCTTCCCATCGATCTGACCCGCGGATTCCTGATGATCGTGTCCACACAAGACAAGGTCCGCGCCTGACTCGTTGATCGCCACATTGGCCGATCGCCAACGAGCCAACCCCATCCGATCGGAAATCTCCCCTCGCAAGACGTTGTGATGAACCACGAGTACCCGCACCACGCTCTCGGGGACCTCCGAAAATCGCCGTTGGGCTCGGTGGAGTTCACTGCTGGGAAGATGACCCTTCACTGTGAGGTCGCGAAGATTCCAGGTCATCGATCCGACGGTCAATCCATGGCTGGTCAGGCAAGAGACGATGATCGCCCTCGGAAGTTGAAGCGTGGGCGCGAGGTCGGGGCCAAAGAACTCTATGTACTTGCGATAGATCCGCTCCCGCCCGCCGATGTGAAAGGGGCCGGCCCACCAGGTCACGTCATGATTCCCCGGCGACACCAGCACAGGAGTGGACTCTTTAAGCGCGTTCACAAACGAGCGGGCCGCATGGAACTCGTTGCGCCGAGCGCGTTGGGTCAAGTCCCCAGAAATCACGATGGCGTCGGCGCCGAAGGTCGGCAGGATCGCCTGCAGCGAGGCGATCTGCGCCTTGTCCACCTCTACACCGAAATGAAGGTCACTGATGTGCGCCAGAATCAGAGGCTCTACCACGTCACGCGCACCCGGTAAGTGAGGACGACTTCACCACGCACCGGAACCCGGACCCGGAAACGGGTCTGCGTTGAGGAGATCCTTTCCGCCGGCACAGAGCTCGACAGCACGGACCACTCCCCACCGCGTTCCTCTATGACATTTACGGTGACCACTGTGTCCTTGGCGTTTGAAAGCGTCACAGTGTAGGCAGCAGTCGCGGTCGTGCGAGTGCTGTCGCGCCTTGTCGTGTAGTTCGTCTGGAGTCGCTTGGCGGTCACGTCGAACGCCTGGCCGGCATTCAAGCGCAGATCCTGCCCCGGAGCGCTGTGCCGAAACGACGACTCGCCAATAAGTTGCAGACGGCCCTGATCGTCGGGCTGGTAGATCCGTGCCACCCCACCGGGAACCGGACGGTCTCCGAAATCCGACTTGAGCGATCGTTTGAGAACATAGGTCACCTGAACGGGGACTGTGATTTCATCGCCGTATTGTTGAAGTCCGCCGTAATAGGGAATCTGCCCCCGAACGTCGAATACCCGTTCATAGGCGGACGCGAGGGGATCGAAGAGTGCGGCGGTCGTGGTGAGACCGGGCCGTAGTGAAATTCGGCCGGGGAGCGTGTAAAGGTGCGACTCGCCGATTTGTTGCTCGCCCGCAGGCCCTTCAGGAGCAGCTGCGTAACTCTTTTGCGCCCGATCCGCCACGACCATTTCTTCCAGTCGGTACCCCTGCCCTTGCCGTCCAACCGACCCGGCGAGCAGCTGAACTTCGGCGCTATCCAGCCGAAGGTGTTGCGACGGAATCACAGCCATCCCGGTCACCCGAGCCGACGAGCGTCCCAGGATAACTTGGTATGATGCTTCCCAACTCGCCCCATCCGTGAAGTATCCCACCCGGAGGGCCGAACGCGGTGTGGTGCTCCGCACCGAGACGGACAGCGTCGGTTCGAGTTGGATGAGGTCCGCGGTATACCTCGGTGTTCCGGGGCGCCCAAAAATGATCGTACCATCCTCCAGCCGGAATCGCTCGGGATCGACCCCGACGACCTCGGCGATGATGGTGTCACGTATTCCATTGTGGGTGCCGCCGGTCCAGAAAGAAAGTTGTCGACCCAGCGCCCGTCGCATGGTATTCTGCTCATCGACGGCGGCGTCGTATGTCGCGCCGGTCAATGTCACGCCGGTATCGAGTGGGAATACGGTGCTCGGCAGCAAGGATCCGAGCCCAAGACGATGCGCGGACAGACCGGAAGGGACGCTCACCGGAATGGTGCGGCGGAGGAATACTCGCCCATCGTTGTAGACCGTCGCGCTGGTCTGAGCCAGTAACGGTGGCTGGGGTCGGACGAGCAGCGTCAGCAGCGCGACAAGGCCGCTGACAGAGTGGAATGTACGAATAGTCATCTGGAAGCTCCCATGAGTCGGGGCCGAAACCGCCGGCCTAGCGGGGCAGGAACTCCATTGCGATGGTGTGGACGATCTTCCAGAGCAATGCATAGGTGCCGACAACAGCGATAATCGCATAGACGCGAGCGCCCGGGGTGACTGGAATCTTCCACGCAAGGTACAGCCCCATCAGGAGCACCACCGGACGGGAGATGCGCGAAGCTAGGCGACTTGCACGACCGGACCGTTCCTTCAGGCACTGCGAACAGAAGTCGCCCCAGGCCAGACCGCGCTCGCGCCGGTCGCACTTGACGCAGGGAACCTCAGGAGACCCGTGAAACTCGGCGCGTAACAGCTTCACCAAAATCGCTCGTCGAGGCGTTCCCACCAAGGTCCCGGGTCCGAATGCCATCATCCACCACAGTGCACTCCACCGCCTCTCGGACCCGGCGGGCCGCTTCCAGTTCACCCAGATGATCCAGCAGCATCGCCGCCGCAAACATTTGCGCCGCCGGATTGGCCCTGTTTTGCCCCGCGATATCGGGTGCGCTGCCGTGTACTGCTTCGAAAATCGCGGCGCTGGTCCCGATATTGCCGCCCGGCGCTAAGCCTAAACCGCCGACCAATCCGGAAATTTCGTCGCTCAGAATGTCCCCGAACAAATTCGTCGTCACGATCACGTCGAATTGTTCCGGCTTGAGCACCAGCTGCATCGCGCAATTGTCCACGATGAGGTCGTTCATCACAACCCGGCCGGCATATTGCTTCGCGATCTCCCGGCCGACTTCGAGAAAGAGGCCACTCACTACCTTGAGAATATTGGCCTTGTGGACAATCGAGACCTTCTTGCGCCCGTTCTTGAGGGCATACTCGAACGCATAGCGGATGACTCGATCGCAGCCGTCCCGCGTGGTGATCGCGATCGACTCTCCGGCGGCCCGGGGATCGTTACCAATCCGGATGAAGTGCTCGATGCCGCTGTACAGGCCTTCGAGGTTTTCACGAATGAGAACGATGTCGACATTCTCGTACCGTCCACCAGGAATGAACGTCTTGGCCGGCCGAACGTTGGCGTAGAGCTCGAATTCCTTGCGCAACGCCACGTTGACTGAACGAAACCCGGTCCCCAGAGGCGTGGTGAGCGGCCCTTTAAGGGCAATCTTCCGGACCCGAATACTTTCGAGCGTCGCATCGGGCATCGGCGTGCCCGTCGCATCCACGGCCGCCACACCGGCCAGTTGCTCGTCCCATTCAAAGTCGATCCCCGTTGCCTGTAGCACGCGGAGAGTTTGCACGGTGATTTCAGGACCGATTCCGTCGCCTGGAATCAGCGTCACTCGATAGGTCATTCGCGAAGGATTGGGGCGGGAATGATGGAAGCCATCGCCGCTTCGAGTGCTTCAGACGCCGTCCGGCCATAGCCGAACGCCTCCGAACGCCACAGGACATCACCGGTCCGAGCGTCTACCACCACCGCCGAGATCACGGAGTGAATTACCCCGCTCGAATCGACGGCCAGGGTGACCGCAGAAGGAATGAACACATGCCTGCCGCCCCCCGCGACCGCCACGAGGTTGCGCAGATACGCACGAAGCGGGTCTGGTACCACACGGAAGCGCGCCCGCATGACCGCCTGCCCCATTTGGTCTGGATCGGCAACCAAACCAGGCGCTTTCCGCGCCGCTCGACGGACCTCCTTCGGGAGCACCCATTGTACCTCGGGCGCCCGTTCGGTGAGAGCGTCTCCCATGATCGAGTCGGCCCAACGCAATGCCGCCTGTTTTGCCGTGGGGATTGCTCCCGCTGGAATCCTCGCATCACCCTGCAAATACGTGAGCGGCAGAACCACCACAGCCCGCCCCGCTAAGCCGGCGACCGCAAGAGGTTGGATGACGGGCTCTTTTTGGGCGCGCATCACGGATACCCGCCCCGAGGCGGCCAAAACAAGCAGGGTAACAGCACCCCGGAGAAAGGACTGTTTCATTGTGGAAAACCTAATTTGGGGCCGGAGGGAAACCAAACGGAGCCGGAGGGGGCGGGTAACGCGAACGGGCGACCAGCGGCCGCCCGTGTGCTGTTTGTCACCCAGCAAATCTCAGGGCTTGATCTCGAGGGAGAGGACCAAACCGGTCACTTGGTTGCGGGCCGCGGTACCGATGCTCACGCCCCGGACCAAATCGCCGGTTCGAAACGCGTCGCCGGCGTCGGCCCACCACTTCATTGCCTCGGAGTACCCGTTCTGGATTTCGGTCCATTTGGCCCGATCCATACCGGTCGGAAGGTTTTTGGTTTTGCCGACCTCATCGACTTTCGATTTGATCGCATCCAGCATCTTCGGCACCGACTCGCTCAAATGCGCAAATACCGCGGTAAGTTCTTTTGCTTTCGTGGCGGCCGAAGAGGCTACCTCGGCAGCCTTATCCGACATGCCTTTGACGGCCGAGACCGCCGCGCTATAGTCGCTGGTGGCGAGCTTCTGTTTGGCAGCCGCAATCGCCGAGTCTAGAGACGCGAGTTGCTCCGGGACCGACACCTTGGCCGCGGACCGAATTCCGTCGACTGCATTCTGGGCAGCATTCAGAGCCGTTTCGGCTGCGCCTTGGCTGACACACCCCGAGAAGAACACCGACACCAAGACCCAAAGACCCCACGAGAGAACATGACGCATCGTACCTCCACGGCCAAAGTTCGATGTTGGTGAAGCGTGGCCGGTAGTCTAGAGGTCGCCCAACCAGCGACTCAATGGGTAGCGGCAAAGCAGGAGCTATTCCAACGAGAGCCCACCGTCCACGACAATCGTCTGCCCGGTGATGTGTCGCGCCTCGTCAGAGCAAAGGAACGCAATGACATGGGCCACGTCACCCGGTTCAGCAATCCGCCCCAGGACCGAGCTCTTCTTCGCTCGCTCGATCACTTCGGGGGGAAGGAGCTCGAGTCGCTCGGTCCGGATGAACCCGGGAGCAACCGCGTTGACGTTGACGTTGGTCGGCCCCAACTCCACCGCCGCGGCGCGAGTCAAGCCCTCCAGTCCGGCTTTGCTCGCCGCATAGCTGGCGACGCCGAACCCGGGTCGGCTCGATTGGTGGGAACTCACACTGACGATCTTGCCGTAACGTTGACCCCGGAAAATTGGACTAACGGCTTGAATACAATTGAAGGCACCGGTCAAATTGGTATTGATGACCTCATCCCAAGCCGTATCGGCGAGTCGCCAGAGCGCCCCATCATTCGCGATCCCGGCGTTATTGATGAGGTAGTGGATGGTTCCGAACCGATCTTTGGTTTCCTGCACGAACCTCTCGACCGCCGCGCGATCCCGCACATCACATGTATTGGCATATACGCCGACCCCCATGGCCGAGAGAGTGGTCTCGGTGAGGAGGGCTGTTTCCCGCACATCGCGGCCCGGTAGGTCGACAAAGCAGAAAGCAACTCTGCAGCCCAGACGGCCGAATTCGAGGGCAATACTTCGACCCAGCCCGGTCGCCCCCCCGGTGACCAAAGCGACCTTGCCTCGGTATCCATGGCCCGTAGCCAAGGCGTGCCGCGTCTCTTCGAGAGTGGCTCCGACTGTCCCGGGAGCGTGGTGTTGCCACGACGGATTGGACCCGTACAGAGGATCTGACATGAACCATCGAACGTACTGGTAGCCCCCTCGACCCGCAAGAACCTACTCGGGGATGGATCAGCACCCGACCTGACTCTACATTGGTCGGATGCGAAAACTTCTTTGGGTGATGATCGCCTTAACGGGAGCCGTAGCGTGGGGCGTGCTCGCCTTGCATCGGGGCGAGTCCGTGAGTGCGGCCTGGCTCGTGCTGGCGGCGGTTGGCACCTACCTCCTTGCCTACCGGTTCTACAGCCGTTTCCTCGCGTCGAAAGTCTTCGGCCTGGACAACCGCCGGGCGACTCCAGCCGAGCGCTTGGCGAACGGTCGCGATTTCGTCCCCACTACAAAATGGGTGCTCTTCGGACACCATTTCGCCGCCATCGCGGGCGCCGGGCCGTTGGTCGGGCCGGTCCTGGCGGCTCAATTCGGATACCTACCCGGCACACTGTGGATCGTGTTTGGCGTGGTCTTGGGTGGAGCGGTCCAGGACTTCGTGATCCTGTTCGGCTCCATGCGTCGGGATGGCAAGTCTCTCGGGCAAATGGCCAAGGAGGAGATCGGGCCGGTCACCGGACTGCTCGCCATGATCGCGATTCTCGCGATCATGATCATCCTCCTAGCCGTGCTCGCCCTCGTCGTCGTGAACGCACTGAAGGACAGTCCGTGGGGCGTCTTCACCATTCTCTGTACCATCCCCATTGCGATCTTGATGGGCCTGTGGATGAAGGTGTGGCGCCCCGGTCGCACCGTCGAGGCCTCCTTGATCGGCGTCGCCTTGCTTTTCGCCGCGCTGGTGGGCGGGCGCCTCGTCGCGGAGTCGCCGACCTTCGCGCCGTGGTTCACTCATAGCGGCACCACCATCGCCTACGGAATTATCGCCTACGGCTTCTTCGCCAGCGTGCTTCCGGTCTGGCTTCTGCTCACGCCGCGAGACTATCTCAGTACCTTCATGAAGGTCGGCACGATTTTTCTGCTCGCCATTGGCATCCTAGTCGTGCGGCCGCCGCTGCGGCTCCCCGCGCTGACCGCGTTCATCAACGGCGGCGGACCCGTCTTCGCCGGCAAACTATTTCCGTTCGCGTTCATCACGATCGCGTGCGGGGCGATCAGCGGTTTTCATGCGCTCGTATCGTCCGGGACAACCCCGAAGATGGTACGCCGCGAAGGCGACACGCGCCTCATTGGCTACGGTGGAATGCTCATGGAGTCGTTCGTGGCGATCATGGCTCTTTGTGCCGCCGCTGCGCTCGAGCCGGGCGTCTATTTCGCGATCAACTCCCCGCTTGCGACTCTTGGAGGCACGGTGGAATCGGCCGCAGAAACGATCCGCCATTGGGGCTTCAGCGTGACACCGCAACAGATGACGTCCCTCGCCCAATCGGTGCACGAGAAAACCTTACTCGGCCGAGTGGGAGGCGCCCCCTCATTGGCCGTGGGGATGGCAAGTGTGTTCAGCAGCGTCTTCGGAACCGCGTTCTTGGCCTTCTGGTACCATTTCGCAATCATGTTCGAGGCGTTGTTCATTCTCACGACGTTGGATGCGGGGTCCCGGGTCGGGCGTTTCATGACCCAGGAATTGGGCGCGCACCTGTGGAAGCCCTTGGGACGCACCTCCTGGTATCCCAGCATCCTACTCTCATCGGCGCTGGTCGTGGCGGCATGGGGATATTTCTTGGTCCAAGGGGTGCTCGATCCGCTCGGCGGTATCAACTCGCTGTGGCCACTCTTCGGCATCAGCAACCAACTGCTCGCCGCCGTGGCTCTGTGCGTCGGCACCACACTGCTCATCAAAGCCGGGAAGACACGGTACGCGTGGACCACGTTGACGCCGCTGGCCTGGCTACTCGCGGTCACCATCACCGCCGGGAGCCAGAAGGTTCTCGCCGCCGACCCCAAGTTGGGGTTCTTGGCACATGCGCGCCTGGTCCAGGGCCAAATTGTAGCCGGGACGATGGAGGCACATCGGGGTGTTCAGCTCATTTTCAACGACCGTGTGGATGCGGCGCTCGCATCCATGTTCCTGATCGTCACGCTCCTCCTGGTGGTCGCATCGGTTTGGGAGTGGTGGTCAATCGTCAGTGGGCGGAAAGTCGCGGTACCGCGGGAAACACCATTCGTCGAGACCGCCTGGGAACTGGGCTAGCCTCGAGCAACCCCGCAACTAGTCGTGCTGCTCTGATTTCAGCCGGAGGCATCCCACAGCAGCCAGCAACACACCGAGGCCTGAAGCGGTCAGCGCAACCGAGGGCCCGAGACTCCGATAGAGCAGTCCGAAACCCAACCCGGCCGGCAGCGCCAACACACCGACCACACCCTGGTAACTTCCGAACGCCTTCCCAGTCTGGATCGGCGCCAACTTGGCGACCAGAGTTCGCTCGGCGGACTCGCTGAGTCCAGCGACCAGCCCAAACCCCAGAAAGACCACGGCGGCTTGCCCCATCTTGAGCTGGCGGCCCATTCCATATGCCACCAGCGCGAAACAGAGCGCCCCCAACACCAGCATGGGCCGCGACCCGAACCGGTCCGTGAGCCACCCGCCAGGGTAGGAGGACACACTGCGGACGACATGAAGAGCGGCCCACAACAACGGGATCATCGCGGCCGCCACCCCATGGTCCTGGAGCCGAAGCAGGAGTAGCGCCTCTGGCAGGCGAAACACGGTGAGGGATGCGAGGAGGAGAACCGGCGCCCAGAAAGCGCGGCCTGCCGCGTCCGATGCCGGGGAGG
The DNA here is from genome assembly GCA_025358055.1 of Gemmatimonadota bacterium. Lineage (GTDB taxonomy): Bacteria > Gemmatimonadota > Gemmatimonadetes > Gemmatimonadales > GWC2-71-9 > JANYKV01. The sequence goes on along the minus strand of JANYKV010000139.1, from coordinate 2,776 downwards.
GGGGCGGCGCACCGGGTGTTGCGGCCCTGATGTCGCCCGACGTTCCCGACCGAAGCGCGACCGTCAATACGACCAACGCGACCAATCCAGGCGCCACGCTCCAGCCAATCACCGTCCGAACGTCGACGCTGTTGCGGAGGGCGAACCATGCCACCAGCGAGCCAATCACAGCCCCGGCGTGATCCGCCGCCCGGTTCAGTCCGAAGGCCCTGCCCTGAAGTGTCGGCGAAGTGACAGCCGCCAGCAATGCATCCCGCGGAGGGGAGCGGAGGCCTTTCCCGACGCGATCGATGACCCGAAAGCCGATGACTTGGAACACAGCGGAACTGACGGCGATGACCGGACGAATCAGGATGGCGAGACAATAGCCGGCTACGATGAGCGGTTTCCGCCACCCGGGGCGATCGGATTGCCGACCACTCCACCAGCGGAGAACCGCTGCGGTGAGTTCCGACAACCCATCCAAGAGTCCGAGGGCCACGGCTCCGCCACCCAGTCGCAGAATGAATGCGGGCAGCAGGGGGTAGACCATCTCACTGGCAAAGTCATTGAACAGCGATACCAGGGCGAGACCTTTGGCAGCCGCCGGAATTCTCCCTGGAGACTCAGGCATCCAGACCCATCCCCCACTCGATGAGCGAAACAGGGAGGGTCCCGTAGGAAAAGAATTCGTCGTGAAACTTCCGAAGGGTGGCGCCTTCCCCCGATCGGGCTCGCCAGGTTTCACGCAGGCGAAGGATTTCACGTCGACCGAGAGCGGCAGCGCTTTGGAGCGCGGGGCGCGTGCAGGCCCATCGCACTTCGCACATCGCGGTTTGGTGGTCGATCGGAAGGCGATTCAGCAACAAATCGACCGCCGCGTCGGGAGTCATCTGGCGAGTGTGAAGCCCGACGTCGATGAGGAGCCGCATCGCATTCCACAGGAGGGACACACGCCCGGCCATCCGATGCTCCGGCGAGGCCAGGGCCCCTGACTCCACAGCCAGATCCTCCGCATATAGCCCCCACCCAAGCGTGGTCATCGGACATGCTATGTAGGAGCGTACGATTCTCGGGAGAGCCGAAGCGGACACCGCCTGCAGATGGCGGCCCGGGTAGGCCAAGTGAGCAACCGCGGCGGGTAGCCGCCAAGCGCTCCCGTCGCCCTCGGGCCAGCCCGGGTAATCGGCTCCGCCGCCGGAGTGCGACCTCGGGAGGAAGATGGTGCCGATCGCGCGGCCACCCGGTGGAAAATACCCGGGAAAGGGCCGCAGGGCGCTCAGGAACCCGGGTGCCCCCCGGACCGCCACCTCGACCGCGGGTACCGCAACAAGCCCAGTTCGTTCGACGACCTCACGGGCACGCACGATTTCATCGCGCCAAGCCTCCGGGGTCGCAGGTCCGGGCCAGCCCTGGGTGTCCAGTCGGTCATAGACTTCGCGCCAGGGCTGCCCCGGCTCAATTTCGTCGGCGAGGACACGAATCGCCGCTTCCGCTTCATCCGCGAGGTGCATGCCATAGCGCCAGGCCTCCGGCGCGGAATGGGGAAGCGCGAACTCGTAGTGGAGCCTCCGGTTGAAGGCGTCTTCGCCGATCGCAAAGGCCAGGGGGTCCGGAGCAGGTGCGATTTCACTGTGAAGCGCGAGCCGAAGGCGAGCCAGCGAGCCCTCCGCTTCGCCCGCGGCAGCGAGGAGGTCGGACGGCTCAGCACCGGGAGCGTCAGCGAACGTGGCCGCGGTGAGAGCGACGAGTCTGGCGGCATGCTCGATGAGATCCAGGGCGGTGTCCAACGCGATTAGGGGCGGTGCTTTCAGCGTTTCCCGCGCCGAGGCGAGATACGCTGGGATGGCCTGCATTCGTTGTAGAGCGGCTTCAGTGTGGCCCAGAGGGTCGACATCCGGCTGCGCCATGAGCCCATCCAGGGACCGGCATAGGTGCGTTACCCAAAATTCCGGATTCCGACGGTGCGGCTGTTCGTCCTCGAATCGAAAGACCCGGACCCGAATTTCATCCAACAGGGCGGTCCGATCGATTTCGTCGCCGGCATCGTAGATGTCCAAGTCTTCAATGGCCCCCGCGATCGCGCGGAGAGCCGCAATGTGCTCCCGCACCGAACCGTCGTCGTAGTTCCCCAACCGGCCGCGCGCGTCGAGCGACCCGGCTTCGGTCGCGGAGGCCGGGTCGAAGTGCCCCAGGAGATCGCGGTAGGAAAGACAGAGTTCGTCGAGGGAAGACATGATCGGCCCGCCGGAGTTCCGTCTCAGGTTAACCCGAGGCCATGAGTTCGCAGTGGTCGCCCAAGCTGGCGGACCCCGAGTACCCGGTGAGTGACACCTGATTCCCGAGCATAGAGTGCGTCAAGTGCACGTGGGACAGCTTTGATTGTTGGCCAATGATCGAATGCGCGATCGTGCTGTCCTGGATCGTCGTCCCCCGCTCGATGGAGACGTTGGGGCCGATCGTACTCCGCTCGATCGTGACGCCATCTTCGATGTACACGGGATCCTTGATCGTCACGCCCGGGAACTCCCGGCGTTTGGCCGCTCCTTTGTTCAGAAGCATCTCATTCGTCTCGATCAGGCAGTCGAGCTTGCCGCAATCGTACCAAGCGCCCACTTCAGCGGTTAGGATTTTTCGGCCGCGCTCGATCATCCACTGGAACGCATCCGTCAAGAAGTACTCTCCCTTATTGGCGGGAGCGCGGAGCGTGTGATCGATCCCTTGCCACATGGTTTCGACATCCCGAATGAAATACAGACCGATGTTGGCAAACTTGGAAATCGGTTCCGAGGGCTTC
>JANYKV010000179.1 GCA_025358055.1 Gemmatimonadota bacterium | reverse complement strand
CCGCGGGCTGGGCCAATTCCGCCAGGCGAATGGCTTCAGCCAAAGTCACCACCGGCTGCTGGGCCCACAGGAGGCCAGGGAGCAGTAAGCCCGCAATCATGCGAAGCGAAGACCTAACGCGCATTCTCACCCCGCATGCCGTGGGATCGCATCGACCGCAACGAATCCATCCGGACACTCAACTCCGCGAACTTCTTCTGCTGCTCGGCGGTAAGCTGCGTACGGATTTCCGCGCGGACGAGTTTCTTGATTGAATCGAACCGCGGGTGCAAGTCTTTCCAGATCGAGTCCATGGCCGGTTCATATCGGTTCAGAATTCCCCGGATGCTGTCGCGCTGGGACGATGACAGGTCCAAGTCTTTGGCGAGCCGGTCGGCAAAGCCCGAGGCGCTATGGCAGGCCCGCCCGTGATCCGGCCGCCGCCAGTCGGTTGCGCTCGCGGCCACGCCGCCCAACAGCGCTCCGAGCAAGAGCGTCACCGTCAGCAGAACGGCCGCGCCCCATTTCGATTTCGTCATCGACCCTCCAGCATCGTCGCGAGGAGCAATTCACCTGAGTTCGGGCCTACGTTGATCACTTCCGACACGGGAGCGATCGCCAGCTGACTCGGCTCCTCGCTGACACTCCGGTACCCCAACCAGAGCAAGGCCACCGCGGCGATTCCGGCCACCGCGATGCCGGGCTTGGCCCACCGACCGAGAATGGACATGCTGTCGTCGCGATCGGTGCGTTGTGGTTCGGTTCGCAACCGGGCGACGAAACGTTCCGCGTTGGGCCCGGTGAGATGGTCGCGCAGCAACGCTCCCAACTCCTCGTCCCGCTCCGCGGAGAAAGGCGATGACTCGCTCATTTGGTCTCCTCCTTCAAACTCGCAAGGGCTCGTCGAAGAGTACGCCGGCCATGAAATACGTAGGACCGAACGGTCCCTTCGGGAACGTTCAAAATGGACGCAATCTCGGCGTGTCCATACCCCTCTGCATCGAACAAGACCACTGAAATGCGTTGGCGTTCCGGAAGCGCCGCCAACGCCCGATCCAACGCAACTCGTAGGATCGTCGCATCTGTGAGATGATCCGGGAGAGCCCCCGGCGATTCCATCATGTCGGTGACCTGTTCGGCGCGTCGCACGTGATTTCGTCGCCGGGCGTCCAGCGCGGCGTTAACCACGATCCGCATCAACCAGGGTCGGAAGGGTCGGCCGAGATCAAAGCGCGGTAGCGCGTGCCACGCTGAGATCATTGCATCTTGAACCACATCATCCGCCGCATCGCCGTCTTGGAGAATCGCTCGGGCCGACCGTCGGGCCGAGAGGGCATACCGATCGACTAAGCGACCGAACGAATCGCCGTCACCCTCGAGCGCCGACCGCACCAGGGCGGCATCTTCCTCCTCGGGAATGGTACGCAGGAGCTCCTCGACTCGTTGACGTCAGACGGCGTTCGGACGGGCGCAGCAGCCAAGTGTCGCACTACCCGCGAAGCGAGGAATCTACTTGGCAAGGACGCCGAGCGCGGGTCCGGAGTTGCCGAACCTGCAACGGCCAAATCGAGCGCTTGTGGCAATCAATGTTGGACCAAAAGGACATGGTGGAACGAAACGATACGGCCCTCCTCGTTGCCGGGTGACGCCTCGATATTGTAAGATATTATCATACAATTACTTAGGAGAGCGTTGATCGGCAGGAAAGGGCCTAGCCGTCGTCGATGTGCCGTCGTCGCACATGAATCACAATGGCAAGCGCAAGCCAGACGCTGAGGCCACCGAAAACAACGGCCATAAAGGTCGGCAGGGCAAAGAACAGGGTGGCCAGCGCCAGGAATAGGAGACTGAACGGAGTAAACACGGCCCATCGCGTACCGGCAACCACGGTTCCGACGGTGCGCAGCGCTCGTCGCCGCCGCTCCAGCATCCCGCGGCGGGACCGTGGTTCGGGCCCGCGAGGCGTGAATGCCAACACCGGCGGGAGCACTTCGCCCAAACGCTGTGGTGCCCGGAGGGGCCTGAGGGTCACCTCGGTGCTCCGATCGATGTCCCGTCGGAACCGGGCGTCGAGCTCATTGGCGATGGCGCGGTCATCACCCAGGATGTCCATTTCGAAATTGCCTACCAAGCTCGAATGGTTGAGGTTACTCGACCCAAGACGAAACCACCGCTCGTCCACCACGACGGTTTTCGAATGGAGCATCGCACCACCCCACTCGAAAATGCGAACCCCACCCCGAAGTAGCTCACGATAGCCCAAACGCGTGAGGTTGCGGACGAGCGGAAGGTCGCTCGAACTGGGCACCAACAGTCTCACATCGACGCCCTCACGGGCCGCATCCACCAGCGCCTGCACGATTCGTTTCGGTGCAAAGAAGTATGCGTCCGTCACCCAAATCCGTTCCCGAGCAAGGGCAAGAAGCAGTTCGGTGACTCGATACGCCCGCTCTTGCCCCGGCTCCCCCGCGATGACCCGGATGGGAGTCGTCCCGGCCGGGGCTGCTTCTGCGGCCACCTCAGAGGGCCCCAGCGAGCCCCCGGCGAGGCCCCATACCCGGAGAAACGCCATATCGAGAGCGGCGGCGGCGGGCCCGACCATTTCGACGGCGGTGTCGCGCCAGGGGGCTCGATTGCGAGCGGGGTCACCCAACCATTCGTTGCCGATACACACTCCCCCGGTGATCGCCATTGCACCGTCGATGACGAGAAGTTTCCGGTGGTCGCGACTGAGGTTGGCCGCCAGATCCACGAAACGCGGGGGCGCAAACAACCGGACGTCCACTCCAGCTGCTCGTAACTCTCGCCAGTACCAATGGCTGGTCCCTAACGACCCCAACCAGTCAGTGAGCACGCGGACCGAGACACCAGCGTGGGCTCGGGCAATCAACGCCTTCGCAAAGCGTTGGCCGATGGAATCGCCGCGAATGATGTAGCTGTCCAGATGAATCCAGTGCTCGGCCCGAGCGATCAGGTCGAGCATCGCCTGGAACGTGTCCGGACCATCGAAGAGGAGCCGGACTCGGTTGCCCGGTACGGGGCGACCGCCCACCGCCCGATCGAGTGCGCGTTGGAAGGGGTCCTCCAGCTGCTCAGCCATTCGCCATCCGCCTAAGCCGGTCCAAGGCCGATGGCTTTTTCGAGGGGTCGGAGCGCCGCCAGCACGAACCCAATCATCTCGTCCAGAGGAATGCCCAGTTGCTCGGCCCCTTGATACACGTCCTCCCGATTGACACCCCGGGCAAAGGCCTTGTCCTTGAGTTTCTTCTTGACGCTCGGGACCTCGAGGTCTTGCAGACTTTTCGAGGGGCGAACGAGCGCGCAGGCGACGAGGAAGCCGCAGAGTTCGTCGACGGCAAAGAGCGCCTTGGCCATGGGCGTTTCCCGCGGAACCCCCGTGTAGGCTGCATGCCCCAGGATGGCTTGCTGGATTTCCGGCGAAACGCCACGCGCCGCAAGAATCCTCACGCCCTCGGCGGGGTGCTCCTCGGTGGCGGAGTGGTTGGGGTTCGGCCACCGCTCGTAGTCGAAGTCGTGTAGCACACCGGCGAGCCCCCATGCATCGGGGTCGCCGCCGAATCGCCCGGCCATGGCTCGCATGGCTATTTCCACGGCGTACATGTGTTTGCGCAGGGCATCGGAGGGGGTGTACTCGTGCATGAGGGCGACGGCGGCGGTGCGATTCATCGTGGGCTGTCCTGAAGTTCCTGCCGAGAGAGATGTGGTCGGATGGCGATGACTAGTCGTCGGAGCTGCCACCGTCGTAGCTCATGGCGCTCGCGGTCAGAGGAACCTTCATCACGGGATTTCCTTCCAGCGTAATTTCGAACGCATAGGCGCCCGGGCGAGGGATCGGCACGTCGAAGACCAGCACGGCACCGGCTTCCACTTCGGTGACCCCGGCGGGCGGCTCGCCGAACTGGACCGTTCCTTCACCGCCCAACAGCTCCTCACCCCCATCGTCAACGAACCGAATGCGCAAATTGTGGCTGCCGATCTCGGTCCGGCGACCCCGCACGCGAATGACCAGGTGAGTGTGCGGATGTACCGCGGGGAAACTGGCCACCCATACGTGCTGAAACATCCCCAGCACAGACAACTTGCCGTGTTGATCGATGAGCGCGTAATCGGCGAGGACGGCAAAGTCGACGTGCAGGGGTCACACTACACGAATGGACGTGATGACATCGTTTTGCCGGATCGCGGCGACGATATCCATTCCGCTCGTCACCTGACCAAAAACTGTATGCACCCGGTCGAGATGCGACTGCGGGCTGTGGCAGATGAAAAACTGGCTGCCTCCGGTATCTTTGCCCGCATGTGCCATGGAGAGCGTGCCGGCGACGTGACGATGGGTATTGAGCTGCGTTTCGCACTTGATCTTGTATCCCGGTCCGCCTGATCCGACGCGCGGGTTGGAGGGATCGCGGGACAGTGGATCTCCGCCTTGCACCATGAAGTTCGAGATCACACGATGGAACCTGGTCGCATCGTAGAACTCGCTGTTGGCCAGCTTTTCGAAATTCGCGACCGTGTTGGGCACTTCGGTGTCGAACAGTTGGAGGACGATGGTACCCTTCGACGTCTCGATCGTGGCGGTTTTCATGCAAGTCCCCAGGCGGCGGATGGAGCAGGCGGTGACGCGGAAACTTAACCTCGCTCAGGCCTCATCGGCCATCCCACCGGACCGCGCGATCTGCTCCGATTTGATCTTTCCAGTATCGAAACGGCGGGCCGACTCCAACATCTGCGCCACAGTCTCTTCGAAGTCTGCTTTAGCCCCGCGCTTCCAGCGCAGCGGATTGATCCGGGCGAGGACGAATGCCTTGAGATACGGACTTTCCAGGCCACGAACTTTGAGCTTCTGGACCACATCGATCACGGCGCGGTCCAGTTCGAGCAAGCGCGCGGCCCGAGCCCGGCGCTCGACCAATGCACGCGACAATTTCGCCGCCTGAAACGCCTCGACCCTTTTGAGCACCGGATGATACGCGCCCCCGGAGACCATTCTCTTGATAGCAAAGCCCCAACGTCAAGAGTGCCGGCTCTTCAAACTCGGCGGCGTAATCTCGCTCGGGCCGATCATCAAGCGAGGCCAGAGCTTCGGCAAGGCGGATCACTTCCAGGGCGCGTTCTCGGACGTTGTGTGCTTTCTCGGTATTCAAAGCGAGGATGCGGTGCGCCACCGCACGCTCGGGAACGACGATCCCCATGATTGCCACCGCCCCGAGCGCCCTGAGTGCGGCCAGTCGGTGGTTTCCATTCGGAGTCCAGTAGTGGCCGTCCTCGGTGCGAGTGACGACCACCGGGTCGATGAAGCGATCGAGCTTGTCGATCGCGTCGGCCAATCGTGCCACGTGAGTCTCGGACAGGTCGCGTTGGTAAGGGGTAGGGCTGACCCGGTCGATCGGAAGGACCGCGAGGATCTGCCACCGTCCTCCGAGCGGTTCGCGATACACCGAGAGCACCGCTCCCTCGTCCGCTACAATCTCGGCAGCGAGTTGGCTCACGGGGGCGGCAGGAGTTCCCAGTGGCACTTGACGCGCGGTAAGCCCTCTCGGCTCCACGGCCTTCTTCGCGCGCCGCTTCCGCCCGTTCCTCGGGGTCGCTTTCGCCTCAGCCATCGCACGCTCGGTGGTGAAGGGTCGGCCGCCGCTTCCAACGCAAGCTCCGGCTCGTCCGGGACTGTTTCGGGTTCATTCCGAACCTGCGGGATGCATCGAACAGCCCGGCCGACTCGGCCTCAAGTCACTTCGCACGAGGAGCATCCTGTGCCGAGGGGCACAAGTCGCGCAGGACACATCTCGAGCATTGGGGCCGCCGGGCGATGCAGACTTGGCGGCCGTGGTAAATGAGCAGATGGGACACGAGGGTCCAGTCCGAGCGGGGAATGAGTTCCATGAGATCGCGTTCGATTTTTTCGGGATCGGTGTGCTTCGTCAACTTCAGGAGTCCAGAGAGGCGACCGACATGCGTGTCCACCGTGACACCCTCATTGAGACCAAAGGCGTTTCCCAATAAGACGTTCGCGGTCTTGCGGCCAACGCCGGGAAGGACGCGCAGCGATTCCATGTCGGGGGGCACCTCTCCGTTATGGCGTTCGGTGAGGGCGTGCGCCATGCCGATCAGGCTCTTGGTTTTGTTTCGGAAAAACCCGGTCGACCGAATCAGGGACTCGAGATCGGATGGGTTTGCCCGCGCGAGGAGCTTCGGAGTGGGATACTTCGCGAATACGGCCGGGGTTGTGAGATTGACCCGAACATCCGTGCATTGCGCCGACAAAATGGTCGCCACCAGTAGCTCAAACGGAGTTTTGTAGTTCAACGCGCAGTGTGCATCGGGGTAGGCTTTTTTCAGCTTGCGCAGCACGGACCGTGCTCGAGTGCGTCGGCCATCCTGTCGTGTGGCGATTTTCTTTACGGCTGGCTTTTTCATTCGACGTGATTCCAACCTTCGGGACAGCCAACGGGTGGTTTCAATTTTGGGTGAACTGGCCAGCCTCGATGATGCGATGGAGTCTCCACCCCAAGTCCAGCAATTCTCCGCCATCGCGCAGTGAGAGAAGCTTTTTCCCGGCCTCCCCTTCGAACGCAGATCCAAGCTGCGCCGGCTGGACCGGCGCCGCCCCGGCAACTTCTGCGACCGTGAACCCTGCGCGCGCCGGCTGAAGCCCGAAAATAGCCACCAACCGGAGCCCCCAAGCATCGAGGGTCGCAAACCACCCATCCAATGGCTCGGGTCGCTCGTCAGCGATCGGTGCGCCCCATACCTGATGCGAAGGGAGCTGGAGATAGTAGGCCCGAGGACCGGGACTTCCGTTTACCTTGGGGTTCACTGCGAGCTCTGCCGCCACTTCGTCCAGGACTTGCGTCGAGACCAAAATGTGGTGGGCTCCGCTCGCCCAGTAGAGGTAGCTGGCGTGAACGAACGCGACGAGCTCGCTCATCCCGTCGCCAAGCCCCTCCTCAGGTCGCAGGTCATGGAGCAATTCCGCCACTTCACGCGTCAGGGAGAATCGATTCCGGTCGAATGGATCAAGGCCGTCGCGCTCAAATGTGGCTCTGATCGGCGGAAACCGTTGGGCTCCGATCTCTCCGAGGACTAGATCAAACGGACGCGATCGTCCGCACCGCTCAGGCATGTTCGGACCGGGGAAGAAAAGGGTTCAGCAGGGCGGCAAAAGTCTCCGGGGCTTCAACGTACGGGACATGACCGCACTCGGGGATCAAATGAAATGGCGCGCCGAGAAGACTCGCGAGGATCTCCGCTGACCGATAGGGGATCGGGTCATCGTCACCGTGGAGAACGATCGCACGAACGGACAGGCCTTCCAGCTGCCGCCGGAGATCGAAATCGCCGAGGCTCTCCCAAACCTCTTGCTGAGTCCGGCCCGTGATCCGGAACGGGGTGAGGTCGCGGGCCCGGTGCCAATCGTGAAAATAGCCCGCGACCGAGAGCTCAAAAATACGACGGCGGTATGCCACCGGGGCCGACTCCCGGAGTCCGGAGGCTACCAATTTGCCTCGTTCCTCGACAATGGGTGCGACCGCATTCCTGGCCGTGAAACGTTGATTGAATTCATCGCGAGCCGCCCGCCAAGCCGGCGCCGGGGAAACGAGGGCGAGCGACGCAACGTGATTGGGGAATCGGATCGTGTACAGCAGAGCGAGGAGGGCGCCCCAAGAATACCCTGCGATGGTTAAGCGGTCGATGCCCCACACCCGGCGCAGTGCCTCGAGGTCTGCTACTTGCTCGGTCCAGCCGACCGGGGTATCGCGAGGGACAGTGGACTGGCCGCCACCGCGTTGATCGTAATAAATGAGCGTCCGACCAGCCGCCAGCCGATCAAATCCCGGTCGCAGATAGTCGTGGTGAGCACCCGGACCACCGTGGAGGACGACAGTGCAGGGACCGTGGCCGACTCTCCGCTCAAAGATTCGCACCTGCCGGACATCTCGCGAGTATTCGTCAGGCATAGGCCGCCTGGAATTCCTCGATCGAATTTCCATGGATGGTCGCCACGTCCGCTAGGTGTCGGGCGTATCCACCCCCGAGCACCATCGCGACGGGCAAATGGCGACGACGACAGGACTCGAACACCCGGCGATCTCGTTGCCGGAGGCCCTCCATGGAGAGCGACACGCGACCAAGGCGGTCCTCGAAGAAAGGGTCGGCACCGGCGATGTAGGTCACGAGGTCCGGCGCGGCCGCATCCAGCACCTCATCGAGGTGGTGGTCGAGAAGGGCGAGGTATTCGGCATCCGCACAGCCATCGGCCAGCTCGACATCTCGCCAACTCGCTTCCTTCCGAAACGGATAATTCTTCGCGCCGTGCATCGAGAATGTGACGACATCACGATCGTCCGCGAAGATCCGTGCGGTGCCATTGCCCTGGTGGACGTCGAGGTCCACCACCGCAGCACGGAGTATTCGCCCCTCCAGTTGCAACGTGCGGATAGCAACCGCCACGTCATTGAAAACACAGAATCCCTCACCATGATCGGGAAACGCGTGATGAGTACCGCCGGCGAGGTTCAGACCGGCACCCGTCTCCAGAGCATCACGCAATGCTTCGAGAGTCCCCTGCACCGTGCGGAGCGAACGCTCCGGCAACCGCGGTGACCAGGGGAAGCCGAGCCGTCGGAGCGCCATTGCGCCAAGGGTTCCGTCAATCACCGCGTCGGCATAGGCCTGATCGTGAACCAACCCCAGCGAAGTGCGATTCACCGGTTCGGGCTCTTCGATCGTTCGAGCGGTCAGTAGTCCGCGCGCAATGACCGCCTCCCGCACCAGGGCATATTTGCCCATCGGAAAGCGGTGATCCTCCGGCAGCGGGAGGGACCAGCGTGCGGAGGACCAGGCGCGCATTGCTACCGAGGGAGAAGAGACAGGTCTTGGCTAGAGAAGCACAGCGAGGGCGTCCGCCACTTTCTTCACCTCGCGCTCTTCGTCCGCCGTAAACGGATTGGGTACGTCGCTGTCGATGTCGATCTGACCGAGAATCATGGAACCCCGACGAATCAAGACCACGAGTTCGGAGCGCGTCTCCAAATTGCATGCCAGGTAATTCCCAATAGTCCGCACGTCCCCGATGTTTTGATCCTGCCCGGTGGCGACAGCGGTTCCACAAACACCACTCCCGACGGGGATCCGTGTGTGATCAGTCGGCCGACCCACGAAGGCTTCGAGAATGAGTTCCTGACCATGAAGCATATAGAGGTAGACGGAGTGGTAGGGCGGTCCGGCTGAATGAATTCGCTCCGCGGCCATGGCGAGCAACGCAGGGCGTCCAACGTCGCGAGTGAACGCCCCGCGGAGCGCTGAGACAATCTTGTCCCCCTGCAAGACCGGTATGTCACCCACCTCGTTTCCCGAGCGTAGCCCGAACGGTCCGGGTCTTCCCGCCCCGCTCCAGCACGATGTCGACGACGTCGCCCGGCTGGTGTGCACGCAACGCATCCGTCATACCTTGGAGATCATTGACTTCCTGATCCCCAATTCGCCGGATGATGTCACCGTCCTGAATCCCCGCGGTCGCCGCTGGGCTACCGGCGCGAGTTCCGGTGACGCGGACACCGGTCACGCCGCCGCTCATGTCGGGAATGGTGCCGAGGTAGGCACCGTAACCCGACGCGCTCCCGGCGGTCGGTGCAACTGGCGGAGGTGCGTCGACAAAGGTCAAGGGCGCCCGCCGCTCAGCAAGGGCGCGAGTGAGCGCGGCCCCGAAGGTCGCGACCCGTTCCAGCCCTTCAGGGTTGATGCGCTCCCAGGTGTCCGACGCCCGGTGATAGTCCTCATGTAGATCCGTAAAGAGATGTAATACCGGCAATTTGGCAGCATAGAACGACGCGTGGTCGCTCGGGCCATACCCATCGCCGGAGGCTCTTAGGTCAAACTTCGCGCTCCGATTGAGCGAATCGAGCAAGGCAGGAAACTCCGTCGCCGTCCCCGCTCCAAGCACAAGCAGCCGATCGTTGCGGAGTCGGCCGACCATGTCGAGGTTCACCATGGCGACCGTATGATCGATGCTGCAAGCGGGATGTTTGACGTAATGTGCCGAACCAAGATCGCCCTCCTCTTCCCCGCTGAAGGCGATAAAAATCACGCTCCGGGCCATTGGCCGCTTCGCCAGTTGACGAGCGATGTCCAACAAGGCCGCGGTCCCCGAGGCATTATCGTCGGCACCTCGATGCGGCTCGCCGCGGTGGTCCGGGTCGAGGACGTCGATCTCCCCCAAGCCTAGATGATCATAGTGGGCCCCAACGATGACGCACTGTTCCCGGAGAACCGGGTCCGTACCGGTCAAGATTCCCAGAACATTCCGTCCGTGCATGGGGCCGAGCTTGGCAGCTTTTATGGCCGGGGCGTCCTCCGAAATGGTGAAGTCTTGGAACCAGGAGCTGGCGAACGCCGGCCTGAGGCCCGCGAAAATGAACCCCCCGGCGATGTAGGTCGCGGCGGAATCCGCCCCAGGAGACCCGGTAAGTCGGCCGGCCAGTTGGTCCGCGGCCAGAAAACGTACGTCCTGGAGAACGCGGGCCGGTGTTTGTCCGGACATGGAGCGTCGATTCACCCCGACCAGCAGGACGAGCCCGGCGAAGCCAGCTTGGGCGAGCGAGCGGGAGGTCAGCATGAGCGGCGTACGATAGCGAAGAGAGCGAAAGCGAGAATCCATGACGTAGGATTCTAACGCCCCAAGGTGCCTGGTGCACAATCACAGGAGGGTGGTACCTCCCGCGTGGCGAAGACGCTATTATCTGGGGCAACATGCTTGGCTCCCATTCGCTCACCGCCCTCCTCGCCAGCGCTCTCTACCTCCTTCGCCATCACGCGGAGGCGGAGGAAGAGTATCGCGCCGCGATTGAGCTATTGCGTCAGGGGTTGGGCGGACCACTCATCCTTGAGGTAGGACTCGGTTCCCTGAGAATCAACGAGAAAAAGGTGGCGCTCACGGCACCCGGGGCCACGGAGCTGAGCGAGCATCTACTGCTGCACGGAATTGGGCGAGCCACTATTCCAGAACAACCCGATCTGCGGCAGCTCACCACCTTCTTGCGGGTTATCAGCGCGTTCCCCGGCACCTATCCCTCGGTCGACGAGGTTTTGGCCGCCATTGGTCCGGAGACTCTCAGGGCATTCGCCGTGGTCGCATCGCCGGATGCGTTGTCCATCATGCGGTATGCACCAGCCGAAGGAGTATTCACCTTCGACCCATCGGGGTGGGACGGGGATCATCTCGTCCCCAAACCTCGGCCCCCCAGAGGGCCGAAATCGACCGCCCCAGTGGATCGGGCCCCTCCGCGAACACCGATCACGGTGCCATCGCTCCCGAGCGTGAGCACCCGATCGCCGTCGGCGCTGGAAGCCATTGTGGCTCGCGGCCGCAAGGCGGTGATGAATCATGACTGGTCCGGGGTGCTGCATGCTGCGCTCGAACTCCTCGAAGCCGAGAGCGAAGCCCCGACCGAAGCGGCTGGGAATGCCTACCGAATCGAGCTCAAGCGGCTGGTCCCGAAAACCCACTTGGTGCAGATTGCCCGGCTCGCCACGAGCGAAACCCAACGCCACGACGCCATTGCGCTCCTGCGAAGAATGGGCGGCGATGCAACCGAAGTGCTGATGAATATGTTGGTGGAGGCAATGTCCGTCGGCGAGCGGCGAGGATATTACTCCGCGATCACTCAAATGGCCAACGGCACTGAAGTGATCATCCACCACTTGGGACATCCGCTTTGGTATGTGGTCCGCAACGCGGCGGATTTGTGTGGGGAGATGGACATTCAGCGCGCAGTACCTGACCTGGCGCGCCAAATGAATCATTCCGATGAACGAGTGCGGCGCTCTGTGGCCGGAGCGCTGGCCCGGATTGGCACGGCAGGCTCCACCGAGCCGCTGCGCCGAGCATTGAGCGATCCTGCCGCGACGGTACGACTCCATGCCGCTCGCTACCTGGATGGACGGCGGGGTCGCGCTCTCACAGGCCAATTGCTACAGCTGATGGACAAAGAAGGCGAAGAAGAGGTCTTGCGGGAGGTGACTCTGGCGCTCGGTCGGATTGGAACCACCGACGCGATTCAAGCCCTCACCCGAATGGCCGCGCCAAGCCACAAAGTGTTCGGACTGCGCAAGAAGCCATTGCCCCACCGCCTGTGGGCCGTCGAAGGGCTCGGCCTTGCCGGTCGCACTGCCATGGCATCGTTGCAGGCACTCGTTGCGGACGAGGACCCGCAAATCGGCAGCGCAGTCCGCAAAGCCCTCGATTCGCTTCCGCTCTAACCTCCCCGCGGCGAAAAATCCGACGTCGTCGAAATCCGGCCACAAAAGGCTGCGAGTAATGCCGCGGTGTACGCCACATCGGTCAGCTCGACCATCTCATTCGGACTGTGCATATACCGATTGGGCACCGACACCAGCGCCGTCGGGACGCCGCGATGCGCATTGAAGATCGCATCGGCATCGGTTCGCGTGTCCTTCGGTGCCGCTTGAATCGAATAGGGGATCCCGTCGGCCTCCGCTGCCGCAACCAGAAGGTCGAACACCCGGGGGTTTGCCACCGATCCGCGGGCGATCACCGGCCCGCCGCCGAGTCGAACGTCGCCATGGCGTTTTTTCTCGAGTCCAGGGCAATCGGTGGCGTGGGTTACGTCGATGACGATCGCCACGGTCGGATCGAGCACGGTCGCGGAGGGGCGAGCACCTCCTCCCGTGAAGGCAATTTCTTCTTGCACCGTCGCGACAGCCGTGACATCCGCTTTCGGCCGTTTGGCCCCCAGCAGACGCAGCGCCTCCAAGGCGACGAACGCCCCGATCCGGTTGTCGATACTGCGGCTCACGAGCCGACCATTGGGAAATTCCTCTACGGAAGATGCCAACACGCCGGCATCGCCGACCCGAATGCGCTCCAACGCCTCTGCCTTGGTGCGAGCCCCAATGTCGATCCAAAGATCCGATGGCTTCAGGACCTTCTCCCGATCCTCCCTCTGGAGTAGATGGATCGGCTGCTTACCGATCACACCGAGGACGGTCCCAACGCGGTTCAGGAGCAGGACCCGCTGTCCGACGAACACCTGGTGGTCCCAGCCGCCAATCGTATCGAAATAGGCATAACCATCGTCGTCGATGTGCACCACCATGAGGCCAATCTCGTCGATATGACCGGTGAGCATGATTCGCGGAGTTGGAACCGGCGCCCCATGCCCGGCCCGGAGGGTCGCGTAGGAATTCCCGCTGACGTCGGTCCGAACTTCGTCGGCAAATCGCTGCGCCTCGGCGCGCCAGATGCGGGCTGGGTCCTCTTCGAACCCCGAGGGCCCAGGGGCGGAGAGCAGGGCGCGTAAAAAAGAGACAGAGTCTGGGGACATGTAGCGCTACGCTCCACCTGGAGTCACGGTGCGGAATCAATCAGGACCCAACAACTTAACGCGCCTTGGACTCGGCGCGCACCAGCGACCTGTGGCCATATGTCTGTTCTCAGTCGAACGCCGGCCAGCGTCGCCTCTATCTCAGTTCAGAGATAATGACTATACTGGTAGCAGCGCATTTCTTAGCCGACACGATGATGACCAGCATCGGGCCACCACCATTCGTCGAGCATCGCGGACGATCTCACGGGGGATTTGCATGCACCACGCTACTCTGCTTCGCCGGGCGACCGGCATTCTTTTGATTGCTATGGGTGGGTGTGGAGGTAGCGGTGGCGGGATTACGCCGCCGCCCCCACCCAGCGGACCGCTGACTATGAGCATTCTCAGCGGGAATGGAGCTACCGGCTTTATCGGTAGCCCAATCGGCACTCCGATTTCCGTGAGTATGACGCAGGGCGGAACCGGAGTGTCCGGCAAGACTGTGACTTGGACGGTGAAGAGTGGACCAGGCACCGTCAACGCGGCGAGTTCGATCTCTGACGGGAGCGGCGCCGCTTCCACCGGCGTCATAGTGGGATCGCCCGCGGGTCCGATCATCATCGAGGCGGCCTCTGATGCTACCGTGGGCTCGCCGATTGACTTTACGGTCCACGGAACCGACGCACCGAATTCCGCCACTGTTTCCGTCGGTGACAACAAACGCTTCATTCCCCAGACGACCACGATCAAATCGGGCGGAACGGTCACCTTCACCTGGGCCGCCGGAGCGAGAGACCATACAGTTTCGGCGGACGGTCCGAACACGATTCCAAGCCACGATAACCATGAGAACGATCCGTTCTCCTTTGATGTGACGTTTCACGCTCCGGGCACGTATCCCTTTCACTGCATGGTTCACGGCAGCCCGGGCGCGGGAATGTTCGGAACTATCGTGGTCGTCCCGTAATGAATCCGCGCTGGGTCTGGGGGTTGCTCCTGGTACTGCCGAGATCTGCGGCAGCGCAAGCGGATTGCTTTCCACCAGCGAACTCGAACGAAGCAAAAACCTTGGCAATTTTCTCGGTGCCGCTCGCCTACAGCCCGCTTGCGGCTCCGGAAATCGTCTCCAAGATGAGGGTTCGACTCGGGATTGAAGGCTCCTATCTCCCGAAGGTGAGTGATTCCACGGCGGTACCCAGGATCTGCCGTCCGGGCAAAGGACCCGAAAACACGAACCTCGGCTTCGCCGTCCCTCGTCCCCGAGTCATGTTGTTGGTGCCCGGTGGCTTCGCCGTGGAGGCGAGTTGGGTGCCCCCTGCTCGGGTACATGGTGTGAAAGCAAATCTCGTCTCCCTCGCCGCCAGTTATGCCATGAGACTGGGTTCCAGGGGTTCGCGGCTCGCCGTTCGCGTGCATGGGACCTTTGGTAAAATCCTGGCTCCCATCACGTGCGATGAAGCCGCCCTACTCGATCCCGCGAGTGCGTGCCACAACGGTACCCTCTCGGAGGACGAGTATCACCCCAATATCATCGGGGCTGACGCGTCCTTCGGCTGGTCAATGGCCGGGGGACGTCTCCTTCCCTATTTGGGCGGCGGCTACAATCGACTCCAACCTCGGTTCCAGGTCCATTTCACGAATTCGCAAGGATCCACCGACAATCGGCGAGTCGAAGTAGACCTGGACCGGGGTGTCGTGTTCGCCGGAGCCACGTGGAAACTGGCCAACCGGTTTG
>JANYKV010000119.1 GCA_025358055.1 Gemmatimonadota bacterium | reverse complement strand
TGCTCGACGGACCGACCGGACCGAGGTCGAAGCCGGAGTACGACGATGTCGTTGCGCTGGCCAAGCGGAGCGGCCGCCCCGCGCACGAGATTGCGAAGGAAGTCGAAGCAGTCGCTAATCGCCTGGTCCGCCCCGAGGCGGCCGGACACCAGATCGCTTACAAGGAGTCGGAATGAAGACGATCGTTTGGGCGGGGGTCGCGCTTGTCGGGTTGGCCGCGAGTGTGTCGGCGCAACAATCGACGCTGAACGCCCGTGTGGCCGCCGCACACGCGGCAAAATTTCAGATCCCGTTGTGCAACCTGAAGTCGTCGAACGGCAACACGAACGACGCGGCGAAGGACCTGCGTAGCGCGGTCGAAGAAAAAGACGCCGGGAAGAGAGCCCGAGGTATCGAGGGAGCGCGGAAAGCGCTCGTCGAGTCGACGGGTAAGGATCCAAAGGATGGCGCTGCGTGGTACTACCTCGCTCGCCTGAGCCTCATTCGGGGCGACGTTGGCGGCGCAGATTCGGACTTCGCAAAAGCGCAGGCGCTCAATCCAACCTGTGAGACCGACATCAATGCCTACCGGCAAAACACTTGGGCGCTGCTGGCCAATGCCGGCATCGAATTCCAACGCAAAGGCCTGAATGATTCCGCGTTGGCCCTCTTCGGCGAGGCCTCGAAAATCTTCCAGGGCCTTCCCCACGTATACTCGAATACGGGGGTGATCTACGCCAACATGGGCAAGAACGATAGCGGCGCCGTAAACTTTGCCCGAGCGTTGGCCATCGCCGAGAAGGACTCGACCCTCAAGGAAGACCGGGACAACTCCGCCCTCAACCTGGCGGCCATGCAACAGCGACTCAACCGCCACACCGACGCGGTGGCGACGCTCTATCGATACATCAGGTGGAAACAGGAAGAGGCCGACGCCGGGCGGGCCAAGGCCAAACGATATCTCGACGCGGGCAAGGCGGATAGCGCGAACATGGCGCAAGCCGTCGCCCTGTCCGCTACTCCCGCGATCACCGACGCGAGGAAATCACTCGCGGGATCTTTCCGCGCCGCGGGCATGACCGACAGCGCGGATGCCGTCGAGAAATCCCTCGTGGCCGACTTGTCCACGGTGAGTACCGACTCGTTGAGCGCCGAAGACCTCATGGCGGTCGGCGTCGGCTATTTCAACTCGAAGAAATACAAGGAAGCCGCGGACGTCTTCGCGAAAGCGGTCTCCCGGAACCCCAACAACCGCGATGCCCAATACGATCTCGCCAACTGCTATCTCGAGCTCAAAGAAGGCCAGAAGCTGGTGGATGTCGCCAGCAAGCTCGTGGCCAATGAACCGATGGGAGAGGACATTCTTCGCTTGTTGGCGACGGGCTACAAGATGTTGAGCCAGCAAGATCAACTCATGAAGACCGCGGAACGGGTCGTTGGGCTGATGGCAAATGTGGAAATCAGCCAAGTCCGGTTGGGCGAGAGTGAAGCGAAGCTCACGCTCAGTGCGACGGGTCGGAAAGCCATGACCGCGGCCGGGAAGGCGATTCCACCCGGACCTGTGTCCCTCATCGTCGAGTTCGTTGATGCGACCGGGGCGGTGAAGGGGAGTCAAGACATCAGCATCCCCGCATTGGACGAAGGCAAAAAGCATGAAGCCAACGCCTCGGCAAAAGCGTCCGGTATCGTGGGCTGGCGATATCGGGTGAAGTAGGGCGGGAGGGCGCCCTCCCGTTGACTCCGTCTGATCCGGAGCACATTCTTAGTTGTTTGCGGGCGTAATTCAGTGGTAGAATGCCAGCTTCCCAAGCTGGACGTCGCCGGTTCGAGCCCGGTCGCCCGCTCTGGTCCGAACGCGCCATGGCCATCCTCTTGGGTGGCCATTTGCCTACCCGTGACGATGGGATCTGACCATGGATGTAAACCCGCTCGAAGCCGCCCCAGCGGAAAAGGACTCGCCAGCGACCCAAGGGGCGCGAGACCAGGCCCATGCCCGTCTCAACACCTGGGTCGCCATCGCCGTGGCCTTCATTGCCACTTTCATGGGGATCTGCACCGTCAAGGATGGAAATATCGTGCAGGCGATGCAGCAAGCGCAGGCGGACAAGATCGACCTCTGGAATTTCTACCAGGCTCGCCACGTCCGAGCCGAGGTGATGACCGCCACGGCGGCTCAGATGGAGGCGCTTCGTGATGCCTCCCCCAAGGCCACTACCGGGGTGTTCGACAGGGTCGCTCGGTCCTACCGCGACCTCAGCAAAAGCCAGACAGAAAAGATGGAGGGGGTGAAACACGACGCGGAAGCGGCTCAGGCCAAATACGACGCTCTGAACTACCGGGACGACCAATTCGACCTGGAGGAAGCGCTCCTGGCTATTTCCATCTCCCTCCTCGCGATCACGTCCCTCACCCGCCAGCGCTGGCTCTTCTGGGTGGCCATGGTGCCCACGGGCCTGGGGCTTCTCATGGGACTGGCCGGCCTGATTGGGTTGAAAATCCATTCTGATTTCGTCGCGAGCCTATTGTCCTGAACACCGACGACCTCTCGGACGAGGACCATCTCCTCGATTGTTAAACTGAGGCGGTAAGGGTGCCTGGTCCGGAGAAATGAGGTGAGATAGAACTAGGTAACCCTTGATATTATCGCACGATAGCACCATTTTCCACTACGCATAGGCTGAGGATTTCCCTCGGCGCTTCACGGGGAGTGGTGAGCTGGAATGATCAAAGTGGCGGGCGTGGAGCCGGACTCCATTGCCGAAGAGTTGGGCCTCGAACCGGGCACCGAGCTTCTCACGGTGGACGGCAAAGAACTCGACGACTTTCTCGATTGGGAATTCCTCACGGCCGAGGATGAGTTTCTGCTCCACGTCCGTCAACCGGACGGCTCGGAGATCGAATTCGAGATCGAGCGGCCGGCCAACGAGCCACTCGGCCTGTCCCTAGAGCCTCCGCGCATTCGGCGCTGTGCCAATCGCTGTGATTTCTGCTTTGTGGACGGCTTGCCCGAAGGATTGCGCGATGTCCTCTACATTCGCGATGACGACTACCGGCTCTCGTTCCGCTACGGCAATTTCGCCACCCTCACCAATCTCAAACCGAAAGATTGCCAGCGGATCATCGAGTACCGCCTTTCCCCGCTGTACGTGTCGGTCCATGCCACGGACCCGGTTCTGCGGCGCTACCTGCTGCGGAACCCGACCGCCCCTGACATTCTGGAACAGCTGGGAGAGTTCGCCGCCCATGGCATCCAGTTTCATACGCAGATCGTGATGTCCCCCGGCGTCAACGACGGTCCGGTCTTGGAACAGACCCTCGACGATCTCTATCGATTTGGACCCGGGGTCCTCAATGTCTCGGTGGTTCCGGTTGGCCTTACCGAATTCAGCAAACACCATCTCTGCCGGGAGCCGACCACCCAGGAATGCCAAGCGGCCGTCCGGAGTATCGAGGCCCGGCAAGCCATCGCGCGACCGGAGCGGGGCACCGCGTGGGCCTACGGGGCCGACGAGCTCTACCTGCGAGCCCAACTGGAGCTCCCCCCGACCGAGAGCTATGAAGACTTCGAGCAGGTGGAGAACGGAGTGGGATCAGTGCGGTTTCTCCAGCGCGAAATTGCGGTTGGGGCCGACGCGATTAAAGGATGGCGCGGAAAGCGGATCGGGGTGCTCACCGGCCTTTCCATGGGAGCGCTGTTGCCGCAGGTGCTCGAACCACTTCGAAACGCAACCGGGGCCGGCTTTGAACTCTGCCCTATTGAAAACACCCTCTTTGGGCGGACCGTGACTACCGCGGGTTTGATTCCGGGCCGCGACTTCGCCCGCACCCTTCGCGGTCGTACCGACCTCGACCTTGCCCTACTGCCGGGCGAGGCGATTAACGACAACGGCCTGTTCATGGACAACATGAGCCTCGAGAACCTCGAGGCGAGTGTGCCGATGGAAATCCGGCTGTCCAAGACCTTCGTCGACGCCCTTGTGGAGCCTCTGGTCTCATGAACAAACCGACCGTTGCGATTATTGGACGTCCCAACGTAGGGAAGTCCACGCTCTTCAACCGTCTCTTGGGGTCGCGCCGTGCGATCGTCTCGGAGGAGGCGGGTACCACCCGCGACCGGCATTTCGGTGACGTTGAGTGGGGCGGGAGGCGCTTCTACCTAGTCGATACCGGGGGCTTGCTGCCCGACTCCGTGGATTCGATGGAGAAAGCCATTCGCGACCAAGTAGAAATTGCGCTTCAAGAGGCCGACGTCCTTCTCTTCCTCGGCGATGGACAGGAGGGCCTCAACCCGGTGGATCTCGCGATCGCGGAACGATTGCGCCACTCCCGGCGGCCCGTTCTCGTTGCTGTGAACAAGCTCGACGACCTCCCCAATACGACGGCACATTTCCCGTTCCTCAAGCTGGGGTTCGGCGACCCTATTCCAGTCTCCGCCCAGGTCGGCAAATCCAGCGGGGACCTGTTGGATGCGATCGTCGCGCTGCTGCCGCCGGCGAATGCGGGCGAAGACGACGAGGCAATTCAGGTGGCCGTGGTTGGGCGGCCCAACGCCGGGAAGTCGTCGCTGGCCAACAAGCTCATCGGCGAACCGCGACACGTCGTCGCTCCCGAGGCGGGAACGACGCGCGACGCAATCGACTCTCCGATGCGCTATCACGACCAGACCATCAATTTCATCGATACCGCGGGCCTCCGTCGCCGCGCGAAAGTCCAGGAAGATCTCGAGTTCTACTCCACGCTCCGGACCGAGCGGGCGATTGAGCGGGCGCACGTCTGCATTCTGGTCGTCGACGCGACTCTGGGTCTTCACAACCAGGACCTTCGGATCGCGACGCAAGCGTGGGAACACGGCGCCGGCCTGATCGTCGTGGTGAACAAATGGGACTTGGTCGAGACCAAGGACGCCAACACGGCCAAGCGGGGGCAGGAAGACCTGGTCAAGAAGGCGCCGTTCCTGCAATACGTCCCGTTCGTGTACGTCAGTGCCACTACCGGGCTCCGCGTGCGCAAGATCCTGGATCTGATCCTCGAGGTGGCGGCCGCGCGGGACAAGCGCGTGGAGACCCACGAGGTCAATGAGGTTCTGCAGGAATTGCTGCAACGGGCGAGTCCGCCGCAAAAGGCTGGGGTGGAGGTAAAGCTGTTGTATGCGTCGCAAATCGGGACCGCGCCGCCGATGTTCGCCATCGTTTCCAATCGCCCGGACGATATTCCCGAGTCGTATCTCCGCTACCTCACGCACGGGTTTCGTTCGGCCTGGAAATTCACCGGTGCCCCGCTCAACCTGAAGCTTCGGCGGCGAGGGCCGCGCCGCTGATGGCTGCGCTGCTCGGGTGGCTCGTTGCCTCGTACCTCGTGGGGGCAATTCCCACCAGCTACCTCGTGGGCCGCGCCTTCAAAGGCATCGATCTTCGGCAGCACGGCAGCAAGAATCTCGGGGCCACCAACGTCTACCGTGTCATGGGATGGAAATACGCCATTCCGGTTGGCGTGTTCGACGTCCTCAAGGGTGCGGTGCCGGTTTGGATCTTCGGACCGCATGTGTCGGGGGCCGCACACGAAATCGCATCGCTCCCAGCGGGTACGGACCAGTATCTCCTCGCGTGCGGCCTCGCCGCAGTCCTCGGTCATGTATTCTCGGTGTTCGTGCGGTTCAAGGGCGGGAAAGGCGTCGCCACTGGGGCCGGTGTAGTTCTAGGCGTGGCACCGTACGCCTTTCTCGTCGTTCTCGCGGTGTGGGTCGCGCTGGTGGCCCTGACCGGGTATGTGTCGGTTGGGAGCATCGCCGCCGCGGCTGTTTTTCCCCTGGCGCTCTTCCTCCTCCATCCGGAACGGCGCCCAACGCTCTGGTTGTACGTCGTTCTCGCGGCGCTCATTGTGTGGCTCCATCGCGCGAATATTCGTCGCCTCGTGGCGGGAACCGAAAATCGCTTTGGTCGCCGGGGCCGGCCGGCTTCCGCCACATGAAAACCATCGGCGTGCTCGGAGCCGGCAGTTGGGGAACCACGCTGGCGGATCTGCTGGCGCGAAAGGGCTATCGGGTTCGTATTTGGGCGTACGAACCGGACGTCGTGGCGGCAATCAACCGCCACCATACCAACGAGGCCTTCCTTCCCGGCGCGGCGCTCGCCCCGAGCCTGTCGGCGGTGAGCATCGCGGCCGAGGCGGTCCGCGGCGCCGACTTGGTCGTGTCGGCGGCCCCGAGCCATGCCGTGCGGCTCGTGCTTCGAGAACTGGTGAACGAACCCATGCGCGGCACCATCGTCGTCAGCGCAACGAAAGGCATCGAGGTCGAGTCGCTTCAACTGATGTCGCAAGTCACCGCGGAACTGCTGCCCGAGAGTCCTTTCGTCGCGCTTTCGGGGCCCAGCTTTGCCCAGGAGGTGTTTGCGGGGCAGCCAACCGCAGTCGTGGCCGCGGGCCCCGCGGCGGTCGTGGAGCAGGTGCAAATGGCGTTCGCGACCCCGACGTTTCGGGTATACCGCAACGAAGACGTCTATGGAACCGAACTGGCGGGAGCGCTCAAGAACGTGATCGCAATCGCGGCCGGCGTGTTGGAAGGGCTTGGCCTCGGCAACAATCCTCGAGCGGCCCTAATCACCCGCGGGTTGGCCGAGATGACCCGCCTGGGCGTGGCACTCGGCGCGCAGCCATCGACTTTCGCAGGACTTGCCGGCATGGGCGACCTCATCCTGACCACGTGCGGCGCGTTGAGCCGAAATCGAAATCTCGGAATCGCCATTGCACAGGGGCGCTCCCTGGCGGAGCACGCCGCGGCCCATCGAACCGTGGCGGAAGGCGTCAACACCACACGTTGTGCCATCCGACTCGCCAAGGCCGCCGGCGTAGAGCTGCCGATCAGCGCCAAGGTTCACGAGCTTCTGTTCGAAGGGAAGCCGCCGGCCCTCGGTATTCGCGAGTTGATGGAACGAACCCTCAAGGCGGAGTAATGGTCGTGAGCGTTCCTCGATTGACCCAAGAGTTCTTCTCCATCGGCGAGGTCTGTGCGTTGACGGATCTCAAGCCGCACGTGCTCCGCTACTGGGAAAGCCAGTTCCGGTTTCTCAATCCCGCAAAGAATCGTTCCGGGAATCGCGTCTACAAGAGTCGCGAGGTCGAACTGATCTGGCTGGTGAAACATCTGCTCTATACCGAGAAGTACACCATCGACGGTGCCCGCCAACGGATCGACCAATATCGCCGGTCCGGCGAACTGCGCGGGATTGCCCGCAAGGCGACATCGATCGAGACTCTCCACGAGCTCCGGGCCGCCCTGGACCGCGTGGTGGAGACGTTGGACGGGGTGGCGGGAGCGACGAAGCCATAGTGCTCCACGCAGAGCGGCGAACACCATCGCGGCCGCTGGCGGGCTCGGCTGGGAGTATCTTTTCCCCATGAATATTCTCGTAAGCAACGACGACGGCATTCTCGCGCCGGGCATCGCACTATTGGCCGACGCGTGCCGAACGGTCGGATCCGTAACGGTGGTAGCGCCCGATCGGGAACAGAGCGGAACCTCACATTCGTTGACGCTGCATCGTCCGCTCCGGCCGACCCACCGACCGGACGGGGCCTATCAGGTCGACGGCACCCCCACGGATTGTGTTGTCCTGGCGCTCGGAGCGCTCATGAAAGAGCGCCCCGACTTTGTATTCTCCGGTGTAAATCACGGTCCCAACATGGGCGAAGACGTCCTGTATTCGGGGACCGTTTCGGTCGCGATGGAAGCGGTGACACTCGGGGTTCCCGGAATCGCGATCTCGTTCGCCGGACGCCATCCGGAGACGATGCTCACGTTTCGCGATCTTCTCGCCCAGCTCGTCAAGCGCATCACTGAGGTGGCGGAATTCCCGAAGGATGTCCTGTTGAACATCAACCTCCCCAAGATTCCCGCCCCGGAAGTGAAAGGCATTCGGGTGACCACCCTCGGCAGCCGCTTCTTCTCGGAGTCGCTCACGCGAATGAAGGACCCATGGGGCCGGGAAGTGTTCTGGATCGGCGGCGGGGCGGTCACCTGGACCGGTGATCGAGATTCGGATCAACAGGCGGTCGCGGATGGGTATATCTCCATTACGCCGCTCCACATGGATCTCACCAACTACGCCTTTCTCGAGACGGTGCGTTCATGGTCGCTCGAAGGCTAGGATCCGCCGACAGCTACGGTGGCTATCGCAGCGACCTGGTCGACATCCTCCGGGAGAAAGGCATCCGAGACCTCGCGGTGCTTCGCGCGGTCTCGATGGTGCCTCGCCACCTCTTTGTACCCGCAGCGGTACGACATCGGGCCTATGAGGATTCGGCCCTCCCCATCGCGGCTGGACAGACGATTTCGCAGCCATACGTGCAAGCGCGTTCACTCGAACTCTTACGGCTCACGGGCCAAGAAAAGGTCCTAGAAGTGGGGGCTGGGTCCGGATACCAGACCGCGCTGCTCGCCGAATTGGCCGGTCCAATCTTTGCGGTTGAGCGGTTGGCTGGGCTGGCCCAGTCCGCTCGGGAAGCCCTCGAAGCCGCCCTGGTTCGGCCGGTTTCCATCTTGGTCGGCGACGGCACCCTTGGTTGGCGGGCCTACGCACCATTCGACGCCATTCTGGTCGCGGCGGCGTCCCCGGAGGTTCCGGAGCCTCTCCTCGAACAGCTCGCTCCCGGCGGCAGAATGGTGATTCCAATCGGCACCCACGCGGTCCAGGAGCTGACTCTGGTAGAGCGCGAAGGCAACACATACCGTCGCACCGTCGCCACAGACGTCAGATTTGTGCCGCTACTCGGCGAATTTGGCTTCAGGAGCTGACCCAGCGTGCTAGGTAACCTGATTCACTCCCTCATTGAAACCGTGTCGACGCTTGGCTACCCGGGCCTCGTGGTGCTTATGGCCATCGAGTCGTCGGTGCTGCCCCTGCCGAGCGAGCTGATCATGCCGCCGGCGGGATACCTGGCCGCGCAGGGCCGGATGAGTCCATATGTCGCAATTCTGATGGGCGCCCTTGGAAGCATTCTCGGGGCCTTAGTGAACTACGCACTCGCGGTGTTTGTCGGCGAGCCAATCTTGCGGCGCTACGGCAAATATTTTTTGCTCTCGAATCAGTCCCTCGATAAAGCCGAACGATTCTTCAATCGTCATGGCGAGATCAGCACGTTCGCGGGCCGCCTGCTTCCGGTCGTTCGACACCTGATCTCGATCCCGGCCGGCATGGCTCGAATGAATCTGCGCCGATTCGTCCTGTTCACTGGACTCGGGGCGTCGGTATGGTGCGCCGTTCTCGTGTATATCGGTTGGCTGCTGGGCACCTATCATGAGGTCCTCGAAGATACCGTTGTCAGGGCTTACACTAGAAAGGCGCTGCTCGTGGTCCTGCCGGTCCTCATCATCTTGGTCCTGGGGTATGCCCTGTGGCAGCGTCGGCAGCCCCGGACGTCCACTTCCTAGTAGCGCCGGAGCATGCGGTTCCGATTTGAGGTCCGGGGACGGGTGCAAGGGGTCGGCTATCGTTGGTTCGTCGTCCGGGCCGCGGCCCCACTCCAAATACGCGGCTATGTGCGTAATCTCTCGGATGGGAGCGTCGAGGTGGTAGCGGACGGTGACCCAGGCGCTCTCGACGCTCTTGAAATCGCACTGCGAAGAGGCCCCCGCCAGGCGCAAGTAAACCAGGTGGAACGAAGCCCAATTGCGTCGATGATGGAGAGCTTCATGTCATTTGGTATCAGGTAGTTCCATCGCTTGTCGACATGGCAGTGGCCCGCCTGGCGACCGGAGGCGGCTCGGCTTGACTTCTATTCGGCCGGGGGCGAACCTTGACAGCCCAAGCCCCCGTAGCTCAGTTGGATAGAGCAGCGGTTTCCTAAACCGTTGGCCGGGCGTTCGAATCGCCCCGGGGGCATTCCCGATGCGGTGCTTTATCGGGGCTCTTACGGGGAGCATACTAGGGATGTTTTCATAATGGGGTTGAAACCGGGAGAACCGCGGCGCGCTACTCCCCCCTCACGGGTGGGCGCTCGGATTCTGTCCGTCGTCTTTTTGCTGCAAGCTCCCATCCTCATGGCGTTTGATGGCGGCATCAATCTCGTGATGCTGCTCATGATCATCCTCGGCGGGTCCACCCTCGTTCTCATCGTGCTCTTAGTCCGGACCTCGCGGGAGCTTCGCCGTCGACAGCTCGAGCCGCCGGTTTGGCTCCTGCCCTACATGACGGGCAATCAAACGGGTGAAACGCCGACCCCTGACTCTCCGTCGCAGGCCGGCTGGCAGGCTGCGGTTGCCGAGGCGGCGGCGGACCAGGATCGATACGCAAACGTCTCCGGCCGACTATCGCGCCAGCGTCGCATGTTGCTGGTGATGCTCGCAGTGAACTTCGTCCTCAGTTGGGTCGTCGCGGGATGGAACCTCTACGCCGATGGGTCGACCGGCCCGAAGAGTTCCAAACAAGCTCCGGCGCTCTATCCGGATTCATCGCCTACGGCGCGGATGGTTTCGCGGCGCCAAGATCGAGATTCGAGTCCCGCGCCGCTTGCCACGCAGGCGATTCCAACCTCGGGGGGTGCGCTCGATCCGAAGCACCCGGGTCCGCTTGGGCAGAACCAATTGTCCGCGCTGCCGGGCAAGGGGGCAACGGGCACGCTCCCAGCACCTCCACCCCGAGTTCAGGCACCAGTCGCAGGCACCAGCACCCAGGCTGGGCAGACGCAGGCCCGGATCGATCAGGCCGCCCAAGATTCGATCCTCGCCGCGGCCCGCCAGGCCGTCCTGGACTCGATCCAACGCGCGGCTCAGGCGAAAGCGGCCGAACCGCAACCCGCGCCCGCTCCGGCACCGCCGCCACCGCCACCGGCCCCCGACCCCGTGATCGATCGCGAGCGGGCCAGCGAAGCCCTGCACGCGGGCGGGCGACAATTCGTCGAAGCGGCGAACGCCAAGCGCGCCGCGGGACTCATTCTCCCGACCGAGGACGCGAAGCGGAAGGCCAAGTTCGGAAAGTTCCTCGCGGAATCTCTCGAGGGCGCTTCACTGGGAACGGTCGACGGCGTGAATGTGCTCCAAGATCACAGTGAAGCCACCGCCACGATTACATTCCGGTATCGTGACGACTTTGGAGTCGAGAAGAAGCGCGAGGTGCACGTCAAGGTGGTTGCGGTCCGTAGCGCGGCTATGTGGCGTTTCGAGGGCGTCCGACTAATTGAGGCTTTTCCCTAAGGAGTTGTTCCGGATGAGAGTTCGTCTGGCCCCCTTGCTCGCTGCAGCCGCCCTGCTCGTAGGCACGGCTACCGCGAGGGGGCAGTCGCTTCAGAAATTCTCGGTTCAAGGCTCCGGCGCGGTGCTCTTTCCAGACGCCGTGGACCCGTCGTACCAGTCCGCCACGAAACTGGGGTTCGAGGCGCAGATCCGATACACCCACTCTCGCTGGTCGGTCGGTGTGGGGTACCAACGGAGCACCGTGTACAAGATCGTTACCGGAAGCGGGGATGTGAGTGTTTCTCTTTCGCTGATCTTCGTAGAGCCGCGTTACGTCATCACGAGCACCGGAGGGGTCGCCTTTTACGCTGCCGCACGGGTGGGGGTGGGAAGCAACATCTGCAATCCCTCGACCGATTGCAAAGACGATGTGACCCGAAGCAACGCTTCATTCGGTGGCGGTGGCGGTATGCTCCTCAAAGTGGCCCCCGGCGTCGCACTTGATCTGGGCGCTCAGTATTTTCGCGTGAGTAACAGTTTCAACGCTGGGTTCACCATGCTCCGCCTCGGCTTCGGCATCGGCCTTTGAGTGCGGCGTTACGGGACTTTTCATGATTGAGGCGGGTTCGTTTCGTCCGACCGGTCGCACGCGTTGGAGCCTCGCGCTTCTGGCGTGCGGAGTTGCCGCGGCGTGTAGCGATTCACCGACCACGCCGGGTGGTGTACTCAAAGTCTCCCGAGTAGAGGTCGCACCCTCGTCCGCGACCTTGCTGGTCGGCACGCGCGTGACACTCACGGAATCGCCTACGACGGAATCCGGCGTCCCGGTGCCCAATCGACCGGTGGCTTGGAGCTCGGTCGACCCGACCGTCGCTTCGGTTGCTTCGACCGGGCAGGTCACCG
Source organism: Gemmatimonadota bacterium (assembly GCA_025358055.1). GTDB lineage: Bacteria > Gemmatimonadota > Gemmatimonadetes > Gemmatimonadales > GWC2-71-9 > JANYKV01. The sequence goes on along the minus strand of JANYKV010000119.1, from coordinate 1,218 downwards.
GGGTCGCGGCGGGCACCACGACCATCAAAGCGACGGTCGATGGGGTGAGCGGCACCGCTTCTATCACGGTCCACCCGGTCCCGGTGTCCCAGATCGTCGTCTCACCAGCACAGCAACAGGTCGTAGCAGGGCAGGGGGTCCAACTCACCGCCACGACGCTGGACTCGGCGGGAGGGGCACTCTCCGGTCGAACCGTCACGTGGAGTTCGTCCGACCCAACGACCGCGCAGGTATCGTCCACTGGCCTGGTGACAGCACTGAGCCCGGGCGGCCCCGTCACGATCACAGCCACATCGGAAGGGAAGACTGGTGCGGCCGCGATTACCGTCACGCCGAGGCCAGCTACCAAGCTGGCGTTTCATGTCCAACCCGGTCTGAGCATCGCGGGTGCGCCAGTGAGTCCCACGGTGGAGGTGTGGCTCCTCGACGCCAACGGCGCGATCGCCTCCCAGGCCACGGCTCCGGTTACGATCGCCATTCTCAACAACGCTGGCCATTCGAACCCGTCGGGAACAAGGGTCGTCCCCGCGAGCGGCGGGGTCGCACGATTCTCCAATCTGATTCTCGACAAGGTGGGCGTTGGCTACACCTTGATTGTGAGCGCCACGGGACTTACCAGCGCCACGAGCGCGGCGTTTGATGTTGGTCCGGCCGCACCCAGTCAACTCGCGATCGCCACGCAGCCATCGGCCACCGCAATCAACCGCGTACCGCTCGCGCAGCAGCCGGTCGTCCAGGTTCTCGATGCCTTTGCCAACGCGGTGCCAACGGCGGGGATTTCGGTGACCGCGGGACTCGCGTCGGGCTCCGGGAACTTGTCGGCGACCAAGTTGACCATTCAGACCGATGCCGCCGGTCGCGCGGCGTACACCAACCTCGCGGTGTTGGGCCCGGCTGGGTCCTACACGCTTCGCTTTAGCGCTCCTTCGCTCACCCCAATCGTCTCGGGTGTCGTTACGGTGACCGCGGGGGCCGGCTCCCAGCTCGTGTTCCTGACGGCCCCCGCGACTTCCGCCACGAACGGGGCTCCGCTACCCACCCAGCCGAGTCTTCAAATCCGAGACGCGGTGGGGAATCCGGTGGCGCAGTCGGGCGTGGTGATCACGGCGTCGCTCGGCGGCCCTTTGGGCGGAGCATTGACCGGCACGCCCACCGCGACGACTGACCCCGCCGGGGTCGCCTCGTTCTCGGATTTGGTCATCACGGGTCCGGTGAGCT
>JANYKV010000083.1 GCA_025358055.1 Gemmatimonadota bacterium | reverse complement strand
TGAGGGCGTAACGATTTTGGTGGAACATCACGTCGGGGAGAACCCGCTGGACGATCTCTTGATAGCTCATCGCGCCAGGGCTGGTTGGTCGCCTCGTGGTTGGGTCGGGACCAGCCCGGTTCGGAGCCCCCGCTTTGGGGCGCTCTGGCCATCGAGAGTTCGAATGTGCTCCGCGAGAGCCCAAATCAAGGCCAGGTAAAAATATCCAAACGGTAACTGGTCTTGGGAATCGAAGAGCCCGGCAAACAAATAGGCGAGAAGGCCACGTTGAAGCCAATAGAGCTGCATAGTCAATTTCGGGTGTCGGGCTTCACAGGATTTTCGAACCGTGTCCGCGAATCGCCAGGCCGAAAAGATAAGGGCGAGGAAAATGAAGAGCCCGGGGAAGCCCGTCTCCGCCGCGACCCGGAGCGGAGTGTTGTGGGCGTCGTGTTTGCCGAAGGCGTCCATCTGCTCCTCGGCAGCGGCCTTATGCGCCTCGGCGTAGCCCCCGAGGCCGACGCCGAAGAGGGGGTGGCTGAGCGCGAGGTTGGTGGCAACCTTGATGACTTTGAACCGGATTTTTGCCGACCCTTCCTTATCGGCGTCATCGATGGTTTCGGAGTTGAATAGCTTGGTCATGTCCCCCACTCGTTTCCATACCCCTCCCGGCGAAACCGCTACTACGCAGCCGAGGAGGAGAACTATGTAGAGCATCGAGCGTGGTTTGGTTCGCGCCAGATGAATGAAACCCGGAGCGGTTGCCAACGCGATACCGACGAACGCGCCGCGTGACTGGGTCATGAGGATCAGGATCAACATGGCGCCGATGGAGGCCCACGCCGCCAGACGGCTCAGGCTCTTTTTCGGTTCGGATACGGCGAGGGCCACGGCGATTCCCAGGGCAAGAATCGTGAGCACCGCCAGATCGTTCGAGTTGGAATAGATGAATGGGCCAATCGCTCGGCCGGCCTGACGTCCGACGCCTTCGCCCTTGAACCACCCCAACAGGGAAGCCCGGGCCGGGAAGAGCATGAACGCCGAGACATACATGAGTTGGAAAAACCGAATTTGGGGGCCGGTCCGCAACGCATTCACCGCGACGAGGCTGATCAGCACGATCTTCGCTCGACCCGATATCGCCGTTTCGACCAGATCCTGACTGGCGGTTTGGAGGAAACCCAGCCCGGACCACACGACGAAAAAGCCCAAGAGCACGACGAATTGTGGGGTGCGAACTTTGTGCTTTACGATCATCAACCCGATGAGGGCGGCAATCATCGCCTCAGTGCCAATCGGCAGCTTGTACGTGATGATGATGAACACGTAGGCGACGAACGAGACGTATAGCATCGACCATTCGACGCCACGCCACGGCTCCAGAATGTTGAAGAACCCTCCTGTCGGTTCAATCAACGTCGGAACGTTTACTGGCGAAGGGGCGCGGCGAGAACGCCCCGGCTGGAGGTCTATTCCGGCCGGCCCTATCGCTGGTGCCGCGGTCCGCGTGCGCCTCATGATGTGCTCTCAGCCGCTTGGGCAGCCTGGATCGACGCCTTCTGCAGCCCTCGGCCCCAGGTGTCGTGCCCGTAGAAGATGGCACCGGAGATAACGCCCTCGAACACGACTTCGGGTTTTTGCCAAGTGTCGACGAAACGAGGCAACAAAAGCGGATCCGATGTGCGTTTCGTCAGGGCTGGGTCGCAAGTGGTCGCGGTTTCGACCCCCGCGCTACGGAGCCACGGGAGAAACTCGGAGGCATAGTCCCCGATTGGGTAACAGAAGTGCGTGGCCGGTCGTCCGGTCCAGGTCTCGACGCGCTCGCGATTGTCGGTGATTTCTCGGAGAAAGAGCCTCCGATCCCTCGGCGTCCTATGTCGGTGGGTATGGAGTTGCACGTCGAATCCATCACTCGCCACGGCGCGAACCTCCTCCGAGGTCATCATATGGAGAATCCGTTTCTGCTTGAACCCAACATAGTCAAACCCGAGGCGTGCGGCGAGTTCCGCCGCGAGCCCGTCCTTGGCTTTCCCATCCAGGTGTTGGGCCAAGGCGTGGCTTTGCAGAATCGCGACGACCTCTTGTCGGTCCGCAACGCCCGCAAGGCGGACGTCACTCAGGAGCCCAACTTCCGGCCACGACGAGAGCGTGGTGTGTCGCAGACTCCAGAGGATGTAGCCGCAGGCGAGATGAAAGACAGGTGCCTGGTACTCACTGTAGTAGCTCGACAGGTACACCGTGGCGGGAAAGTTGTATTCCCTCAAGAGCGGCGCTGCATGATAAAAAAAATCGTAGAGCCCGTCGTCAAATGTGAGGACGACGCTTTTTGGGGGCAGAGTGCCTTCCCGCACACGGTGCACGCCTTCGGCAAGAGGTAGGACATTGTAGTTTCCTCTTTTCAAGAGGTCGAGTCGGCGGCGAAAAGTGGGGAGGTCGAAAAAGAGTCCAGGATTCCACCGGTATTCATCCTCGAGGGCGATGCCGTGGTAGCAAAGAATCATGAGGCGGTCTTGGCGCCACCGGCTCTCCCGGGCGATGGTCAGGGCACCCATCCATTTCAGAGATTGCAGAACCGCCGCCTTGACCATCAATTTGACCCGCTCCCGGGACGGAGGATCAGCGATTCGTACCACGAGGACAACATCTCGATCACTGACGTCTCGTGGTATAGTAGCCGGGCGCGGGCGGTTGCCGCTGCTCCCATCCGACCTCGCAGCTCAACATCTCGAACCAATCGCTCCAAGGCATGCGCCATCGCGCCCGGGTCCTCTGGCGGCACCAGAATCCCGGTTTGTTCAGGCACGACGGCATCCACGGTTCCGCCAACGGCGCTCGCCACCACCGGCCGCCCGGCAGCCATCCCTTCCACCACCGAGTTCGGGAATCCCTCACTGACCGAACTCAGCACCGAAATGTCGAATAGCTGGTGTGGGTTCGGCTCGTTAGGCAAGGCCCCCGCGAACGAAACCCAGTGGAAAAGGTGCAGATCTCGTGCCAGGGCCTCGAGGCTCGCCCGCAAATTGCCATCGCCCACGATGACCAGATGGAATCCCACCCCGCGTTGGGCGAGGATCCCTGCGGCCCGCAAAAGGGTTGCATGATCCTTTACGGGGGCGAGCCGGGCGACAATGCCCAACACGATCACCCCGAAAGGCACGCCTATTTTCGCGAGTTCCACACGCCGGGCCTCTGACGGAAGCGCGTTGAAGGCGCCTTCACCCACAAAGTTCGGGATGATCTGCACCTTGTCGGGGCTCAACCCTTCTTCGGTCTCGAGCAACCGGGCAACGCTTGCACTGTTCGCGAGCACGCGGTGCGCAAACCGATAGGCGAACCGATTGATGGCGAGCTGTCCCCGCCGCGGGGTGGCTTTCCACCAGCGCCGACTTGCAATGACGGCGGGGACGCCGGCAAGCCGGGCCCATGGGACAGAAAAGATGTTGGTATACAGATCGTGCGCGTGGAGGATTTGGATGCCTTGGCGACGCAAATAGCTTCGAAGCTGAATGCCGCGCGCGATCGTCCCTGTGCCATACAAGCTGGCGATCGGGAAGTGGTGCAAGGGTATTCCCGCCGAGCGATAGCGTTCGAGGAGGGGGCCATCTGGTTGGAGATGAAGGACGGAGAGATCGAACCGGCTACGGTCGAGCCGCTCCGCGGTGCGCACGGCGTTGAGCTCGGTGCCGCCGACCTCGAGTGTATCGATACAGAACGCAAGCTTGATCATTGAGGGGCACCAGGGTCGAGAGCGGGCCTGAGTTACCCGAAGGTACAAATGCGAAGCGGGTCCCCGATCGGTCCCCGCTTCGCCTAGCAGCCCTCAGCGCTCACCGTATTCCCTAGTGGTCAACCCCGGCGGTGAGGGTGAGCAACGTAGTGATGTCCGCTCCTGGGTCGGTTCCGTCGGTTGCGGAGTGATGATAAGGGCTTGTCGGGGTGAGGCGGAAATCCCCTCCTACCAGGTCAACAAAACTAATGGCGCTGAGCGACGTGGGG